>JANOAY010000129.1:0-6271 GCA_031411375.1 Pedosphaera sp.
CTTTCTGAGAACTGTTTCTACTGCCACGGCCAGGACGCCAACAAACGCAAGGCCAAGCTGCAACTCAACACCCGCGCCGGCCAGCGCACGAACGATGTGGTCGTGCCGGGCCAACCCGCGAAGAGCGAACTCATCAAGCGACTTTTCTCCACCGACCCCGACGAGTTGATGCCGCCACCCGATTCGCATCGCACGCTCACCACGGCGCAGAAGGAGTTGCTCCAGCGCTGGGTGGCCGAGGGAGCGAAGTTTGAGGGACACTGGGCCTTCGAGTCGCTGGAGCGCCCGCCCGTGCCGGAGGTTTCAAAGTTCAAGGTTCAAGGTTCAAAGTTCAAAGTTCAGAACCCTATCGACAACTTCGTGCTCGCCAAGTTGCAGCAGGAAAAACTTTCGCCCTCCCCCGAAGCCCCGAGCGAGACGCTCATCCGTCGCGTGACCCTCGACCTGACCGGACTGCCGCCGACGCCCGCCGAAGTGGACGCTTTCCTCGCGGACAAAAAAGACGGTGCCTACGAGCGCGTCGTGGATCGCCTGCTCGCCTCGCCGCATTACGGCGAGCGCATGGCGCTGCCGTGGCTCGATGCGGCGCGCTACGCCGACTCGAACGGCTTCCAGCAGGACGGCGACACGCATCAATATGTCTGGCGCGACTGGGTGGTGAAGGCTTTGAACGACAACATGCCGTTCGATCAGTTCACCATTGAGCAGCTCGCCGGCGATCTGCTGACCAACGCGACGGTGGAACAGAAAATTGCCACCGCCTTCAATCGCAACCACATGCTTAACGGCGAGGGCGGCGCGATCGCGGAGGAGCAGCGCAACAACGTCGTGTTCGACCGCGTGGACACCACGGCCACAACCTGGCTCGGGCTGACCGTGGCCTGCGCGCAATGCCACGATCACAAATACGATCCGATCACCCAGCGCGATTACTACCGGATGTTTGCCTACTTCAACAACGTGCCCGAGAGCGGCGTCCCCAGCGGGAGCGGCCAATACCGCATCGCGGACCCGGCGCTGATGCACGGCACCGAGTCGCAACTGGCGAAACTGAAAGCTCTCGAAGAGGCCTCGTCCGCCGCGAAGGCCAGCCTGGACAAGGTCCAACGCAGTCCGGAAATCGCGACCGCACAAATCACCTGGGAAACCACCGCCTTGGCCGGCACCAACACCTTCTGGACGAACCTCGAAGCGATTGATCTCAAGTCGAAAGGCGGCGCGACCATCGACAAGTTGCGGGACGATTCAATTCTCGTCAGCGGCAAGAATCTGGATCAGGACACTTACACGCTGGCGCTGACGAACAGTCTGGCCACCATCACCGGATTGCGGCTGGAGACGATTCCGGACGGGCGGTTTCCCACGGGCGGCGCCGGACGGTCCGACAGCGGCAACGCGGTGCTCACCGATTTCTCGGCCTCCGTCGGCGGAAAGAGGATTTCATTCCAGCGCGCCAGCGCCGACTTCACGCAGAAAGGTTTCAGCCCGGCGAACGTTTTTGATGCCGACAAGAATTCCGGCTGGGCCTTTTTCCCGGACACCGCATCGCCTCATGCGCTGATCTTGCAGACGGCGAACCAGGTCGAGATTCCGCCCGGCGCTCCGCTGACCATCGTGCTCGATTTCCAGTTCAAAAAACCGCCGCAACATACCTTGGGTCGCTTCCGGATGTCCGCCACGACGAATATGAATCCGACGGGCCGCGCGCCCCTTTCGTCTAACCTGCTCGCCATTTTGAGAACGCCCGCGGAGACGCGAAAGACGAACGAAGCGAAACTGCTGCGCGAATTTTTTCTGACCAACAGCCCGCCGGCCGCGCTGCTCGCCGCGCGGGAAGTTGCGGCGGCGGCGAAGAAAGAATTTGAAGATTACCGCGCCAAGCTTCCGCGCGTGATGGTGATGTCCGACGCGAGGCCGCGTCAGACGAAGCTGCTGGATCGCGGCAATTACGAACAGCCGCGCGATCCAGTCACGTCCGGCCCGCCGGCCTTTCTGCCGCCGCTTCCCGCCGATGCTCCGACCAACCGTCTCGGCCTTGCGCGCTGGCTGGTGAGCGCGGAACAGCCGCTGACCGCGCGCGTGATCGTGAACCGCCAGTGGCAGACCTTCTTCGGCCTGGGCCTGGTGAAAACGAGCGAGGATTTCGGCGTGCAAAGCGAGTCGCCTGTTCACCGCGAACTGCTCGACTGGCTGGCGGCGGAATTGCGCGAGAGTGGCTGGAACATGAAAAAGCTCCACCGCCTCATCGTCACGAGCGCCACGTATCGACAGTCCTCGCGGCTCACTCCGGAAATGCACGAGCGCGATCCGGAGAACCGTTTGCTATCGCGTGGCGCGCGCTTCCGTCTGCCCGCGATGTTCATCCGCGATCAGGCGCTCGCCACGAGCGGGCTGCTCGTGACGAAACTCGGCGGCAAGCCGGTTTATCCGTACCAGCCCAAAGGCATCTGGGACTCGCTCGCGATCACGAAGGAACGCGACTTCACCTATCCGCAGTCCACGGGCGAGGATTTGTATCGCCGCAGCCTCTACACGTTCTGGCGGCGCACCGTCGCGCCCGCCAACATGTTCGATACGGCGATGCGCAACGTCTGTCAGGTGCGCCTCGGCGCGACCAGCACGCCGCTGCACGCGCTGGCAACGCTGAACGATCCAACCTTCGTGGAAGCCGCGCGCGCGCTGGCCGAACGCACAATGCGCGACGGCGGCACCAAGCCCGACGCACGCCTCGACTTCGCCTTCCGCCGCGTGCTCGCGCGCCATCCCGACAAGAACGAGGCCAAGCTGTTGCGCGCCAGTCTGGAAAAGCAGTTGGCGAAATTCCAAGCCGACACGAATACGGCGGCGAAGTTTCTCACCACCGGAGCCAGCCCGCGCGACACAAAACATGATGCCGCCGAACACGCCGCTTACGCCGTGGTGTGTCTGGGCATTTTGAACTTGGATGAAGCGTTGACGAAGCCATGAACATGATTCCCGCTTTTCTCCGCGCCCGACTCGCGATCCAATTCGCGTTCGCCATCCTCGCTGTATTGCTCATCTCAAGAGTTTCCGCCGCGGAACTCGCCACAAAACCCAACGTCATCTTCATCCTCGCTGACGATCTCGGCTACGGCGACCTAGGCTGTTTCGGGCAGGCGCGCATCAAGACGCCGCAGCTCGATCGTATGGCTGCTGAGGGAATGCGTTGCACGCAGGTCTATTCCGGCTCAACGGTCTGTGCGCCCTCGCGCGCCGTGCTGATGACGGGGCGTCACACCGGCCACGTTTCGGTGCGCGGCAACGCCGGGAAACAAAATCCGCTCGCGCAGTCGCTGCGTTTTAACGACGTGACCATTGCCACGCTGTTGCAGAAGGCGGGCTACCGCACTGGGCTGATCGGCAAATGGGGCCTGGGCGACATGGGCGGGGCCGAGCCGGGACTGCCGTGGCGGCAGGGCTTCGATTATTTCTACGGCTTCCTGAACCAGAGCCACGCGCACAATTACTATCCGGAATTCCTGTGGCGCAACGATCAGCGGGTGAAGTTGAACAACGTGGTGCCCGACGCGAACGAATCCGGCGCGGGCCGCGCCACCGTGCGCCGCGAATACGCCGCCGACCTCTTCGCCGACGAGGCGCTGAAGTTTGTGCGAGAGAATCGCGCGCGCCCGTTCTTCCTCTATTTCACGCCCACACTGCCGCACGCGAACAACGAAGCGAAAGCGCTCGGCATGGAAGTCCCGGAACTCGGCGACTACGAAAAGCTCGACTGGCCCGAGCCGCAGAAAGGCCATGCCGCGATGATCACCCGCCTCGACCGCGATGTGGGCCGCCTCCTCGCGCTGCTCATAGAATTGAACCTCGACACGAACACGCTCGTTATTTTCACGTCGGACAACGGCCCGCATCGCGAGGGCGGAAACAATCCTGACTTCAATCGCAGCAGCGGGCCGTATCGCGGAATCAAGCGCGCACATTACGAAGGCGGCATCCGCGTGCCGACGATTGTGCGCTGGCCGGGCCGCGTGCCGGCGGGCGTGGTGAGCGACGCGCGCTGGTGGTTCCCCGATGTGCTGCCGACGCTCGCGGCACTGGGCGGCGCGGCGGTTCCGACCGGACTCGACGGCACGAACATCTGGCCAGTGCTGGCAGGCCGCGTTGCGCCGGAACTGGTGGAGCGAAAATTCTACTGGGAGTTTCACGAAGGTGGCTTCAAGCAGGCCGCGCGCTGGCGCGACTGGAAGGCGGTGCGAAACTTCCTCGACGATCCCATCGAGCTGTACGACCTCGCGCGCGATCCGGGCGAGACGAACAACGTCGCCTCCGCGCATCCTGAAATCGTGGCGCAGATGGAGTCCTTCCTGAAATCCGCGCGCACCGAGAACGCGGACTGGCCGATCAAGAAAGGTGTTCGCAAGCCAGCGGCTGCGAAAGTGGAGGTGCCCTTGTGAGCGGAGGTTTCAGAAACATTGACCGTCTCGTGATTGGTGCGCGCCCTTCCCCTCACCCCGGCCCTCTCCCCAGAGGAGAGGGAGAACGGCATTCAGTCTTCGTCCATCCGAGCGCGCTCGTCGTCACCCGACGCTGGCTGACGTTCCCCCTCTCCCAGCGGGAGAGGGCCGGGGTGAGGGAGAACACGCCCATCACCAAACGGTCTGTATCAGGAAATGACTTCCGCCCGGCTTGGCTCGCGCGGACTCGGCGGTCCGCGCTCCGCTCCGATTGGAGTCACTCGCTTTTATGAACCCATTGCTCGAAGCCAAACTGAATCTCACGCGCCGTCAATTCCTCGGACGCAGCGCCACCGGCATCGGCGTGGCTGCGCTCGGATCACTGCTCGGCGGAAACTTGTTTGGCGCGAACGAGAAAATCTCCGGCGCGCTGCCGGGACTGCCGCATTTCCCGCCGAAGGCGAAGCGCGTCATCGTGCTGTGGCAGGGCGGCGGGCCGTCGCAGGTGGATCTCTTTGATCACAAGCCGGGACTAAATGCTCGGCGGCTGGAAGAATTGCCCGCGTCTGTGCGCGCCGGCATCAGGCTTTCCACGATGACGGCGGGCGCGAAGAAATTTCCGATTCTCCCGGCCATCAAACCCTTCAAGCAATACGGCCAGTGCGGGCGCTGGTTGAGCGAACTGCTGCCGCACACCGGCGGCATCGCGGACGACCTCTGCCTGATCAACTCGATGCAGACCGACGCGGTGAACCACGCGCCGGGTGTCACCTTCTGCATGACCGGCTCGCAGATTCCCGGGCGTCCCAGCATGGGCGCGTGGCTCACCTACGGACTCGGCTCGATGACGGATGAACTGCCCGCATACGTGGTGATGACGAGCGCGGACACGCAAAAATCCTGCGGCCAGTTGTTCTACGAGTATTACTGGGGCAGCGGTTTTATCCCGTCGAAATTTCAAGGCGTGCGGCTGCGCGGCGAAGGTGATCCGGTGCTGTATCTCAACGACGCGCCCGGATTGAGCCGCGCGCAGAAGCGCGATCTGCTCGACGACATCGCGGCGATGAACGCGCATCAGTTCGCCGCGCAGGGTGATCCGGAAATCGAGACGCGCATCGCGCAGTATGAAATGGCGTTCAAGATGCAGGCCAGCGTGCCGGGCCTGCTCGATTTGTCGAAGGAGTCTGCGGCCACCATCGAAAGCTACGGCCCCGATGTGAAACGTCCCGGCAGCTTCGCGCGGAACTGCCTGCTTGCACGTCGTCTCGTGGAGCGCGGTGTGCGCTTCGTGCAACTCATGCACAGCGGCTGGGATCAGCACGGCAATCTCGACACGCAGCTCGAAGTGCAATGCCGCGACACCGACCAGCCGAGCGCCGCGCTGGTGAAGGATTTGAAGCAGCGCGGCCTGCTCGACGACACGCTGGTGATTTTCGCGGGTGAATTTGGCCGCACCGTTTTCGTGCAAGGCGACGTGACGAAGCCGGCGGGCCACGGCCGCGATCATTTTGGCCGCGCCTACAGCCTGTGGATGGCCGGTGGTGGCGTGAAGGGCGGCAGCATTTACGGCGAGACCGATGAGTTCAGTTACAACGTCGTGCGCGATCCGGTTCACGTTCACGTCTGGCAGGCCACGGTGCTGCACCTGCTCGGCATCCATCTCGAAAAACTCACGTATCGTTTTCAAGGCCGCCAGTTCCGGCTGACGGATGTGCATGGCGAAGTGGTGAAGGGCGTGCTGGCTTAATTTGGAGCCCACAGCGCATTGAGAGTGATCGCCCATGGGACGCCTCCTTCCCCTCACCCCGGCCCTCTCCCTTGGGGAGAGGGAGAAAGTC
>JANOAY010000130.1:0-1506 GCA_031411375.1 Pedosphaera sp.
GGAACTGGGTGTCGGCTTCTGCTTCGTGGCGCGGCAGAAACGGATGCAGATTGACGACAAGGATTATCATCTCGACCTGCTCTTTTATCACCGGAAGCTGCGCCGCTTGGTGGCGATGGATTTGAAGCTGGGGGATTTCGAAGCTGGCGACAAAGGACAGATGGAACTCTACCTGAACTGGCTCAAGCGCCACGAATGCGAGCCGGAGGAGTCCGCGCCATTGGGCATCATCTTGTGCGCAGGCAAGACGCAGCAACACGCTGAATTGTTGGAACTGGAAAAGAGCGGCATCCACATTGCCAGCTACTGGACAAAAATTCTCCCCCGGAAACAACTCGAACGTAAACTCCACGATGCCGTCCGCCTTGCCCGCGCCTCTCTGGCCCGTCGATCACTTACACCATGACCGCCGCCGAACTCCAGCAACGCCTCGCCCAATCCTACGACCGCGCGCGCTGGCTCGATACGCTTCACCAGATTCTGCCCGGCACGGCCATTTTCTCCACGCCCCAAAAAGTCGCCGCTGAAAACACCCGCGCTGAAGCCGTCGTTCAACTCGGTAAAATCTCGCTCGCCAACGGTCGCCAGCTTGCGTTGTTGGAAGCCACTGTGGACGACCGCACCGATCTGCTCCGCAACCGCGTCGGCCTGCGCAATCTCGTCGCCCGCTACATTGACCAGGCCGAATACCACGGCGTTCTCGCCATCTTTCATCAGCGCGACGCCAAAGATTATCGCTTCACCTTCGCCGCGCGCGAAACCACGCTCACGGATTCCGGCGAACTCGTCCGCACCGAGACGTTGCCGCGCCGTTACACCTATCTGTGCCCGAACGAATCCTGTCGCACCGCCGCCGAGCGTTTCGATCTGCTGGCCCGCCGGGGCGAACGCGCCGAACTCAAGGACGTTGTCGAAGCCTTCAACGTCGAAAAACTCAACAAGGAATTCTTCGCCGACTTCCGCAAAGCCTTCGACCTCGTCGTCAAAGACATTCTCGAACGCAACACCGGCTGGGAACGCGCCGACGCCGAGCGCGAAACCCAGACGCTCCTCAGCCGCCTGCTGTTCCTCTACTTCATCCAGCGCAAAGGCTGGCTCAACCGCCAGCGCGATTATCTGATTCGTAACTTCAAGCGCGCGACCGACGACGCACCCGATGGCATTTCATTCTACGACCAGTTCCTGCGTCCGTTCTTCGTCCAACTCTCCAGCGACGAAGCCTACTTCCCGAATCTCGAACTCGGCGACCTCCCGTTCCTCAACGGCGGTCTGTTCGACGATGAAATTGGTTCGCTCACCGAACGCGGGCGCATGAAGGTTGGCAATCCCGCCCTGCGCCACGTCTTCGATCATTTGCTGGAGGCTTACAACTTCACCGTGCGCGAAGACACGCCGCTCGATCAGGAAGTCGCCATTGATCCCGAAATGCTCGGCAAGATTTTTGAATCGCTCGTTCTTCAGCTTGAGCAATCCGACACCGGCGGCAAAACCTCCCGGCACGACACC
>JANOAY010000131.1:0-3372 GCA_031411375.1 Pedosphaera sp.
CGTGCATCCCTTTGTACACACGCTTCAAGTAACTGGTCGTGAAACGGTCGCTGACGTTGTGGAGCAGTAGCGGATTGCCGGTGTTGATCGCGGCCACGCCCTCGAAACCGCCGAGTTTGCGGAGGCCGGGTGAGAAAATGTCGCGGGCGAGAAAACCTTCGTCGCTCGTGGAGTCAAACTGCGCGCAGTCCGCGACTAGTGCGTCGCACGCGGGAGCGGCGAGCAGCGCCCACAAACCGGCGCGACCCGCGCCGTTCAGCACCACGGTGCGGCCCTTGCCGTGCGTCTGGGCGAAGGCGCAGGCCGTGATCAAATCCTGCACGCGCTCCTGCACGTCGGTGCGGTTGTAGCCGGTGAAAAAGTTCTTCGTGTAATCGCGTTTCGCATCCGCCGCTGCGTCGTTGTTGCCGCCGGTTTGGAACAAGTCCATGAGCAGCACGGCGACGCTTCGGTCGAGCAACTGTTTCGCGAGCCCCTTCGGCGTGCCGTCCGCATCCAAGTAGCCCGCACGGCCATCGGGATGCGCGAGCACGACCATCGTGCGGAGCGTGTCGCGGCGCGGTGTGATGAGCGTGACGGGCAGGTGGTCGGCGCGGCCCGCGCGGCCCAGCGTCAGTTTCGTGAGGGTGTGGTTTTCTGCCTTGGTGATTTTGTCCGGCAGCACCATCAGCCCGCGCTCGACGAACTCGACCTGCAACGAGCGTTTCCACATCGGAATCATCTGCTTGCGGTAGCGATCGAGCAGCGGCGGATTGATCGGCGCGAAGGTCAGCCAGTCATTCGTCGCCTGCTGGATGAGATGCGCGGTCAACTGCTGCTCGGTCACGGTATCAGCGGGAAATTTTCCGTCCGGGAACACGCGCAGCGCGGCATCGGGTTCTTTGGTGTAAGCCACTTCCTTCAACGCGGACGGCTGCGGCGCGCGCCACAGATGCTCGCCGAAAAACTGATACACCGCCTCGCGGCTGGTCTGGTTGTAATTGTGGTTGTAGTCGAAGCGCACGTAGCGGAGGCGGTCGCGGTGATTCATCAGCGCGTAAATTTTTTCCACCGCCGGGCCTTCCACCGTGAGCGTGGCGCGCGTCCAGTCGCCGGTCGCCCCGACGATGATTTGCGGGCGCGGCGCGGCGCAGGCGGCGACTTCCATGTTCGAGTAATCCACGCGCAGGCCCGACACGTTCTCGCACGAGCAGCCGCCCTGCATGGAGTGCGACACCATGACGATGGGTGCGACGGCGGCGAGACGATCCTCGAATGCGCCGAGCATGAAGGTTTGCGTGCCGCCACCGGATTCGCCGGTGCAGGCGATGCGTTTCTTGTCCACGTCGCGCAACGATTCGAGGAAGTCGAGGGCGCGCACGCTGTTCCACGTTTGCAGACCCATCTGGCTGATGTGCCAGAGCTGGTTGGTGAGGTGATTGGCGAAATTTCGGTGCGTGGTGTAGCCCGGTTTCCCGGCGGGCTGCGCGAATTGCGTGTCGTTGTAGCCCACCATGTCCCACGAGAACGCGACCAGACCCTGCTTGGCGAAGTTGATGCAGCGCGCGGCGATGCTGCCGTCCTTCTCATCGGCGAAACGTCCGTTGTTCCAATGACCGTGGGGGTTCAGCACGGCGGGGAAGGGGCCGCTGCCTTTGCCGACCGGGCGATACAAATTTCCCGCGACATAAAAGCCGGGGTAGCTCTGGAAATAAACTTTCTCGACCGAATAGCCGTCGCGCTCGATGCGCCCGAAGACTTGCGCGTTGAGCGGCGTCTTCTCCGGCATCGGCCACAGGCCGCAGCTCACGAGCACCTGCTCGCGAATGGCCTGCGCGCGCTGCTCCCACTCGGACTTGGTTTTGATGTCGGGGAACGAGCGCAAGGTGTTCAGCGTTTTCACCGTGACCGCGCGCTGATCTTTTTCGGGCAAAGCGAGTTCAGCAGCGCGCGCGGTGACGAGCGCGGTGACGAGCGCGGCGGCAAGCAGGGCAAGAGTCGCAATTGTTTTCATGGATTGGCGGGACGGTAAGAAAACAAACTCCAAATCCCAAATCCCAAAATCCAAATAAACTCCAAGCTCCAAATCGCAATCTCCAACCGGGCGCATTTCCAGGGCGTGTTCCCCAAGCAGAAAGGAGCACCGGACAGCCATGTCCGGTGAAGCTGGCCCAGCCAGAACCGTCCATTTTTGCCGCGAGTTTGAACAGCGGACTCGGCGGTCCGCTGCTCCGCGCGCTTCGATCCCATGCTTTCCAGATGCACCCTTGGTGTTTGGAGCTTGGAATTTGTTTGGGATTTGGATTTTGGGATTTGGATTTTTTTCCCCATGCTCGCCCCGTGACGAATGTTGACAAACTGGCCGTGCAAATCATCAGCCGCGCGAGCCGCGAGCGTCCAGCCGACGGATTGCTGCGCGAAGAACTGAAGGCCGCCAAGCTGCCACGCACGCAGAGCCGTGCCGTGGCGGAACTGGTTTTCACCTGGTTCCGCTGGTGTGCGTTTGTGGATCAGGCGGCGAGCCTAGACAAACAACTGCGCGAGGCCAGCGCGCTGGCCGGACGTTTCGCCTCCGAGCCGGACACGTTTTCCACGGACGAATTGCGCAAGGCCGTGCCGGAATGGATCGCGGGCGAACTCGAACTGACGCGCGAATGGCTCGTCGCGTTGCAGACGCCGCCTGTGCTCTGGCTGCGCGCCAAACGCGGTCAGCAGCGCGAGGTGGTGCGCGAGATCGGCAACTGCACGCACGGCGAAGGCCCGCTGGCCGACGCGCTCGAATATCACGGCGACAAAGATCTGTTCCGCGAGCCGGCGTTTCAGGCGGGAGCTTTCGAGGTGCAGGACATCGCCTCGCAAATCGTCGGGCTGCTCTGCGATCCGAAGCCCGGCTCAACGTGGTGGGACGCCTGCGCGGGCGAAGGTGGCAAGACGCTGCATCTCTCCGACCTCATGGAGAACAAGGGAATGATTTGGGCGAGTGACCGTTCGGAACAACGGCTGATCCGGCTCAAGCAAGCAGCATCAAGGCCGTCCACCACGGACCCCAGGCCATCACCGCGATCGGCACCAGCGGCAGGTTGGTGAGCATCGGCATCAGCACAGCGACGATCGACGTGACGACAAACACCACGACAGCCGTCCGCTCGTTGGCGGAAAGGACCTCGCGAATCGGTTCGGCGTACTCCCGCGCCAGCCAAACCCCGGCGGCGAATAGTGAGATCACCCACAACCCGGCGCGCACGGAGGGCCACAGGTAGGTCCACGTCAGCGCTCGTGCGGGCGGATCCTGGGGGCTTTGCATGTCGATGCCATCATCCCCTTTTTTCGCCATCCACAAACGCAAACGCCCCACCGATGAGTCGGTGGGGCGTTTGTCTTTAGTACCCTGGC
>JANOAY010000132.1:0-2337 GCA_031411375.1 Pedosphaera sp.
CCAGCAGGCCGCGTGATTTGAGATCTTTGAGCAGCGCGGCGACGGGTTGATCGGTCTGGGCGCAGAGTTTGGGCAGGTTGCCGCGGATGTCGCCGTGGTGATCCCATCCGCCGGTACTCACTTGCACGAAGCGCACGCCGGACTCGCTGAGTTTGCGCGCGAGCAGGCAGGCGCGGCCAAAGGTGTTCGTGTCCTTGCCGCCGACGCCGTAGAGGTCGAGCGTGGCCTTGCTCTCCTTGGAGATGTCCACGATCGCGGGCGTGGTGAGCTGCATGCGGGCGGCGAGTTCCATGTTTTGGATCATGCCTTCCATGTTCGCGTCGCCGCCGAGATCGCCGACGAGGCGGCGGTTCATCCGCGCGATGAAATCCATGCGCCGACGCTGGATGGCCTCGTTTTCGGAGACGTTGCGCAGGTTTTCGACCGGCAGCGTTTTGCTGTCGAGCGGCACGGTGAGCTTCGTGCCCTGGTGAATCGCGGGCAGGAAGGCGGAGCCATACTCGCGCACGCCGCCGCCCTGGATGCTGACAAAGCTGGGCAGGTTCGCGTTCTCGGTGCCGAGGCCGTAGCTGACCCACGCGCCCATGGACGGGCGGACTTCGGCAAACGTGCCGGTGTGGAACTGCAGCGTCGCGCCGGCGTGCTGCGGGTTGTCGGCGTTCATGCCGCGCAGTAGGCAGAGGTCATCCGCGACGGTGGCGAGGTGCGGCATCAAATCGGAGATCATCATGCCGGACTTTCCGCGCGGACGCACCGGAGCCATCGCCTTCAGCGCGAGGAACTGCTCCGTGCCGACCTGGGTCACTTCCTTGCGCAGCGGCGAATCAATCTTCTGCCCGTGCTTGCGCGTGATGAAGTCCTTCGGGTCAAAGAGGTCCATCTGCGAAGGGCCGCCGCCCATAAAGAGGAAGATGACGCGCTTCGCCTTCGGCACCATGCCGGGGATGCGGGCAGCGAGAGGATTCGAGGCCGCGCGGGCGATGTCGTGCAACGCGAGTGCGCCGAAGCCGCAAGCGGCGCGCTGGAGCATTTGGCGGCGGGTGAGGAGTGTGGGCGTGTTCATGGAGTTTTGGAGTGTTGGACAACGAGATGAGTTACGGTTGGCGCATGAGATCGCTGGTTGTGATGAGGTGAATAAGCTCACGGAGTGCGTGGCCTTTCGCTTTCCAGTCCGCTTGCAGATGGCGGAGGGCGGGCTGGTCGGTGAAGCCGAGTGGGCGGCCGAGGGCGTAGGTGAGGAGGCGATGGGCGAGGTTTTGCGCGAGGAGGTCGGGGTGCTTGATGAGGTAGGCGCGGATGTCGGCAGGGCTGTTGATGGGCTGGCCGCGATACTCGCCGGTGGTGTCGATGGCCGCGCCGTTCGGGTAAGCGCTGCGGAAGTGGCCGATGGGGTCGTAGGCTTCGAGGGCGAAGCCAAGCGGATCAATCTTCGCGTGACAGTCAGCGCAGGCTTGCACGTTGCGATGCTTTTCCAACTGCTGACGAATGGTGGTGGCACCACGGATGTCGGGTTCGATGGGTGGCACGTCGGGCGGTGGTGGACTGGGCGGGGTGCCGAAGAGTTTTTCCAAGAGCCAGACGCCGCGAGTCACGGGCGAGGTCTCGACGCCGTTCGCGGTGATGGTGAGGATGCTGGCCTGGCCGAGCAGGCCGCGACGGGGCGAGTCGGCCGACAGGCTGACGCGCTGCAAGTGGTCACCGCGGACCTCGGGCAATTCATAGAGCCGCGCGAGGCCGGCGTTGAGATACGTGAAGTCGGCATCGACGAGCGCGGTGACGGGGCGGTCGGTGCGGATGAGTTCGGCGATGAAGCGCCAGGTTTCTTCCCGCATCGCGGGCTCAAGGCGGTCGATGTGGTAGGCGGGAAAGGTTTCTTTGGCGGGCGGCATGGTGCCGAGCTTGCTCAAGCCGAGCCACTGCTCCGTGAAGAGGCGCAGGAAGCAGTCGCCGCGCGGCGAATCGAGCAGGCGGTCGGTTTCGGTGATGATGGCTTTGGCATCGAGCGCACCTTTGTTCGCAAGTGAACGCAGGGTGTCATCAGGCGGTCCAGCGGTGAGGAAGTAAGAGAGGCGGGTGGCGAGTTGCATCAGTGTGATGGTCTTCGCGTCTGATTGCGGCTCGGTGAGAAACAAAAACTCCGAGGAACAAAGCAGCGCTTTAAACACGGGCCGCGCGGCATCGGCGTAGCGCGTCTTGCCATCGAGACGCTTTTGCACGGCGCTCGCATACGGGGCGATGTCATCACCCGTCACCTCGCGACGGAAGAGTCGGTTGGCCAGACCTTGCAGCCCGGTTTGCAGGCGTGCGGGCTGGATTTGTTTCTCGTCGGGCGCGATG
>JANOAY010000133.1:0-3365 GCA_031411375.1 Pedosphaera sp.
TTCGTGCCGGGGAAATTGCTCACGGTGGTGATGCGCGCGGGAATCGGCACCGCGAGATCCACAAGCGAGGACGGCAGCGGGCGGATGAAGTTCGCGAAGCCGTTCCCCAAGTCCACTTCGTACAACCCGTTCGTGCCGCTGATGCCGAAGAGGGCCAACGCGCGGTGCGGGGTGGTGTGAATGTACAGGCCGCCGACCGCATCCACGTCCAGCGAGAGCGGCTTCGGCACGGTGAGAGTGCCGTTGTTCGGCGGGTTCTGGATGTAGAGCGTGTCGGAGACGGAATCCACGACGTAGAGCGTGGTGCCGCCCACGCCGCCCGCGCCGGGGAGACCGCCGCGATTGTTCACGTAGCCCGCCGCCATCAGGTCCGCCGTGCCGGGATTGATCGGGAGATCCACGATCACCGTCGCGGTCGAGCCGCTGAAGGTGAGTCGATAGTTTTGATCCGCGCCGGTCACGATGCGCAGCGCGTTCGCGCCGCTGACGGCCACGGGATTGAAGTCCATGCCCACGCTGTTCGTGAGTGTGAGCGGCGCGCCGGCCAAGGTCAGCGCGGTGGCCGCGCCGGAGAGAGGATTCACGGTGTAAAGCCGGCCCACGTTGGCCGCGTCGCGGGTCAGCGCGTGGAGCAGGCCGTTGAAGGGACGGAAATCAATGCCGACCACCGTTTCACCGCCGCCGAGTCCGGTGATGGGCAGCACCGCGCCGACGTTCGTCGAGTCGGTGGTGAACGGCAGCAGCGTGTTCGTGGCCGTGAGTCCATAGACCAGCGTGGGCGGGAGCAAGACGGGCAGCGTGATGGCGAGATCAATGATGACGTTCGGCAACGTGCGGACGAGCGTGGCCGCGCCGGTGGCGAGGCTGATTTCGTAAAGTCCGGGCGTGCCCACATCCAGCACCGCGTAGGCTTTGTTGTTCAGCGTATCAATGTCGAATCCGCCCGCCGTGCCGAAGCTCACGCCCAGCGGCTTTCCGTCCACGAGCGTGCCGTTGTTCGGCGGATTCTGCACATAGAGCGAACTGGTGGCCGCCTCAATGATGTAAAGCGTGGTGCCGCCCGCGCCACCAGCGCCGGGGAGACCGCCGCGGTTGTTGACGTAGGCGGCGGCGATGGCGTTGGTGCCGGCCACGACGTTCGTGGTGTTCAGCTTCAAATCATAATTCACCGTGGCGGTCGTGCCGCTGAAGGTGAGGCGGTAATTGTCGCGCTCCTGGGTCACGATGCGCAGCGCGTTCACGCCGGCGACGGCCACGGGATTAAAGTCCATGCCGGCCCGGGCGGTGATGTTGGTCAGCGCGCCGACGAGGGTAAGCGCCGAGGCCGCGCCGGAAACGGGGTTCACGGTGTAGAGACGGCCCGTGTTGCCCGTGTCGGCGGTGAGCGCGTAAAGCTCGCCGGTGAAAGGGCGGAAATCGATGCCCACCACTTCTTCACCGAGGGACAAGCCGGTAATGATCGGCCCGCTGGCCACCGAGCCGGAACTGCTGAAGACCACCAAAGAATTGGTGGGCGTGAGACCGTAGATGAGGGACTGCGCGTACGATGGCACGGCCGAGACAAGGGCCGCCACCGCGAAGGCGACCGCCAGAAGCACGTTTGTTTTTTTCATAGAGTTTCTCCCGAGTTTGGTTTGGTAATGGCATACGAGCCGAAACCTTTTTTGGATGCACTCTTTTTTTCGGGGGAATTTTTTGGCCGTCGGAACCAGCGGTGGAACTGGTCGCGCTCAGGTAGGAGACGAGGTAACGAGTCTCTAACTAGGTTTTCCTCGGAGCAGTGTGAGACTACTTACGTCGTCACCTATGGGGCTGCCGATGGCACGTTTTCAGGATTCCTTTTGCAGTCGGCAAAGCTCACCCGCTACGTTCCGCCCTCGATTTACCCATTGTATGTCACAACCTACAGACGCTTTGAAAAAGCAGTTCGCCGAAGCGGCCAAACATCTCGGTGGCGTCCGCACCGAAGTGCAGAAGGTCGTCGTCGGCCAGCACGCGCTCATTGACCGCCTGCTCATTTGCCTCGTGGCGCGTGGGCATGTGCTGCTCGAAGGACTGCCCGGACTCGCGAAAACTTTGACCGTCAATGCGCTCGCCCGCAGCTCGCACTGTGCATTCGCGCGCATCCAGTTCACGCCCGACCTGCTGCCGGCGGACATCACCGGCACGCTTATCTATGATCCGGTGAAAGGCACTTACGCCACGCGCCAGGGACCCATCTTCGCCAACCTCGTGCTCGCCGACGAAATCAACCGCGCGCCGAGCAAGGTGCAAAGCGCGCTGCTCGAAGCGATGCAGGAGCATCAGGTCACGATTGGCGATCAGACGTTCAAGCTGCCCGAACCATTCCTCGTGCTCGCCACACAGAATCCTATCGAACAGGAAGGCACGTATCCGCTGCCCGAGGCGCAGATGGACCGCTTCATGTTGAAAGTCGTGGTCGGTTATCCGAGCGAGGCCGAAGAGCGCGTCATCCTCGACCGCATGGCTTCGACCAAGCCGAATTTTCCGCTCAGTTCCGTCGTCACGCCCGACGAAATTTTGAAAATGCAGGAGCTCGTGAACCAAGTTTACGTGGATCAGCAGATCAAAGATTACGTCATCAAGCTCGTGCTCTCGACGCGCCAGGGCGACCGGCTGCTGCCCGAGTTCAAACGCCTCGTCCGCTGCGGAGCCAGTCCGCGCGCTACGATCAATCTCACGCTCGCCGCCCGTGCCCACGCGCTCTTGCAAGGCAACGCGTTCGTCACGCCCGACGACGTGAAGGCCATCGCCTACGACGTGTTGCGCCACCGCATCCTGCTCACTTACGAGGCCGAGGCCGAGGAAGTGACGACGGATTCGCTGGTGAAGACGTTGCTCTCGAAAGTGCCGGTGCCGTAACGCCCTTACTCTGGCTCGCCCATGGTTCCGCTCGATTACCTGAAGCGCCTCCGCCACGTCGAAGTGCGCTCGCGTCTCGTCTCGCAAGAGCTGATGTCGGGCCAGTGCGATTCGATCTTCAAGGGGCGCGGCATGGATTTCGTGGACGTGCGCGAATACACGCCGGGCGACGACGTGCGGCGCATCGATTGGAACGTGAGCGCGCGCCTGCGCAAGACGTTCATCAAACGCCACGTTGAGGAACGCGAACTGACCGTGGTGCTGCTCGTGGATCTGAGCGCGAGCGGACATTTCGGAACCAGCGGCCTGACCAAGCGCGAACTGGCCGCCGAACTGGCCGGCACGCTCGCCATGAGCGCCATCCGCAACAACGACCGCGTGGGCCTGATTCTTTTTACCGGCGAGGTCGAGCACTACCTGCCGCCGCGCAAGACGCGTCAGCATGTGCAGCGACTGCTTCGCGATCTGCTCACGCATACGCC
>JANOAY010000134.1:0-2495 GCA_031411375.1 Pedosphaera sp.
CGGCCTCGGTGGCCCGTTCCAGAACCAGCAGCACGGGGAGGGTCAGTTTTCCTTTCGCCATGTCCGTGCCCAGCGACTTGCCGACTTCCGCTTCGCTGCCGAACAAATCCACGCAGTCATCGTAAATCTGGTAGGCCGTGCCGAGCGCGAGACCGTAGCCGCGCAGGGCCTCGCGTTCACGCGTCGGAGCGCCGCTGAGATACGCGCCCATGTCGCAGGCCAGCGCGAAGAGCTCGCCGGTTTTCATGGCCAGCAGCTTGAGGTAATTTTCCCTCGTCCGAGGTGCGTCCTTGCGGAGTGTTTGAAGAATTTCACCCATGCAGACCACTCGGGTGGAAGACGACACCGCCCGGCATACTTCCGTCGTGGGAAAACTTGCGGCTAGCTCAAGAGAACGTGCGAACAGGCAATCGCCCAGCAAGACTGAATGCTCATTGCCCCAGTTGACGGCCAGCGTCGGGCGCCCGCGTCGCACCGTGGCTTCATCAATCACGTCGTCATGCACCAGCGTGGCGAGATGCACCATCTCGATGATGACCGCGACGGTGACGTGCGCGTCCTGGATTTTCCCCGTGGCGGCGGCGGCGAGTCCCACGAGCGCGGGGCGCAACTGCTTGCCCTGCGCCGAGAGCGCGTAACTGGCATAGGTCGCGAGGTCGGTTTCAAACGCGCGAATCTGCTCCTCCATGCGTTTGGAAACGGCCCCGAGAAACGGCTCCAAGGGCTGCACGATTTGCTTCCAATCAACCGGGGACGGCATCAGCGACGCGACGGAATCCGAGGGCGGAACCACTCTGGTTTCAGCGGCCAACATTTGTGGGCGGAAATTAGGGGGGTAGGTGGGGCAAGTCAAACTCCGGCGTGGCGCGCGGAACCAAGAGCGCGGAGAGCGGGCATCGAAGAGTCCGACGGTGTTGCTAAAACCCATTGCGGGTAGGGAGTCACTGTCCTCAGCGCGCCGGGCCGCGAATTGGAGGAACACGCTCGGACTTACTCACGCCTTAACACGGCGCGCTGAGGACAGCGACGCCCTACCTGAGCACCTTGTTCTTCATAACCCCTTCATCACCCGCGCCGCCGACTGCACGGTGTGCTCGATGTCCGCCGCCGAGTGCGCAGTGGAGAGAAAACCCGCCTCGAACTGCGAGGGCGCGAGATACACGCCCGCATCGAGCATCCCGTGAAAAAACTTCGCAAAGCGCGCGCGGTCGGCGTGCATGGCGTCGGCGAGATTATGAACGGGCTGGCCGGTGAAGTAGCCGCAGAACATCGAGCCGCAGCGGTTGAAGATGACGGGGATGTTCGCGGACTTGGCGGCGGCGCGCATTCCGGCTTCGAGTTGCGCGCCGATCTCTTCGAGTTTGGCGTGGGCGTTGGTTGACTTAAGTTCTTCCAACGTCGCGAGGCCCGCCGCCATCGCCAGCGGATTGCCGCTCAACGTGCCGGCCTGATACACGCCGCCCAAGGGCGCGAGACAATCCATGATTTCCGCGCGCCCGCCGAATGCGCCGACGGGCAGGCCGCCACCGATGATTTTCCCAAAGCACGACAGGTCCGGCGTGATGCCGAAACGCTCCTGCGCTCCGCCGGGCGCGAGACGGAAGCCCGTCATCACTTCATCGAAGATGAGCAGCGCGCCGTGTTCGTTGGTGATTTGCCGGAGAAATTCCAAATAGCCAGGCTTGGGCAGATACAGCCCCGCGTTCCCCGGCACCGGCTCGACGATGATTCCGGCAATGGCCCCGCGATTCGCCTCGAAGATCGCGCGCACCGCCGCCTCGTCATTGAACGGCGCGACAATGGTGTGCTGCGTGAAACTCGTCGGCACGCCGAGACTGTCGGGATGCCCGAAGGTCAGCGCGCCGGAACCGGCTTTGACCAGCAGCGAGTCAACGTGTCCATGATAGCAGCCGTCGAACTTCACGATCTTGTCGCGCTTCGTGAAGCCGCGCGCGAGGCGGATGGCGCTCATGCACGCTTCGGTGCCGGAGTTGCACATCCGCACCTTCTGCACGCTCGGCACGGCGGCGCAGACGAGCTTCGCCATCGTGACTTCGAGGGGGTTGGGAATGCCGAAGCTCGTCCCGTGCGCCGCCGCTGCTTGCACGGCGGAAATAATTTTCGGATGCGCATGACCGAGAATCGCCGGCCCCCAGGTGCCGACGTAATCCACGTAGTCGTTGCCATCCACGTCGAAGACATGCGAGCCGCTGGCACGGTTCACGAAGAACGGCGTCCCGCCCACGGCGCGAAACGCGCGCACCGGCGAGTTCACGCCGCCGGGAATGTACTTCAACGCCTCGGCGAACAACGCCTCGGACTTAGCTCGCGAAATCATGTGGTTAGCAAAGGCGGAAACGCGCAGGGCGGAAATGAAAAAATGACGGATGGCTCGTGGGGCAGCCGTCTCGGCTGCCGCCTGTCCACTGGCCGTCCCGGCTGGTGGTTCTTCAGCCGAGATGGCCCAAGGACGGATGGCAGCCGGGACGGCTGCC
>JANOAY010000135.1:0-5873 GCA_031411375.1 Pedosphaera sp.
CCTGCTCATCGAGAAGAACCACATTCCCGACGACGTGACGATTCAAGTGCTCGTGCAAGCCCGTGAGGACTTGATTGAAAAAACGGTGCAGTCGCTGGTCGGCGCCAAACGGGTCATCATCCACCTCTACAACTCCACCTCGCCGGCGCAGCGCCGCGTGGTGTTCGGCAAGTCAAAGGAGGAGGTCAAGGCCATCGCCGTGCAGGGCGCGCAATGGATCAAGGACCGGCTGCCCCGGCTCAAAGGCACGGACGTGAGGTTGCAGTATTCGCCGGAAAGTTTTTCCGGGACCGAAGTCGAGTTCGCCAAGGTAATTTCCGAGGCCGTGATGGACGTGTGGCAGCCGACTCCGCAGCGGAAGATGATTCTCAATCTCCCGGACACGGTCGAGGTCGCGATGCCGAACGTGTATGCCGACCAGATCGAATGGCTTTGCACGAACATCAAGAACCGCGACTCCCTCATCATCAGCCTGCACACGCACAATGACCGCGGCACCGGCGTGGCCGCGACGGAACTTGGTTTGCTCGCGGGCGCGGATCGAGTCGAAGGCACTCTCTTCGGCAATGGCGAGCGCACCGGAAATCTCGATGTCGTGATCGTGGCCATGAACTGCTACATGCACGGTCTCGACCCGAAGCTCGACTTCTCGAACCTCAGTTCGCTCATCGGAGTCTATGAGCGTTGCACCGGCATGACCGTGCCGCCGCGTCAGCCTTACGCGGGCGAACTCGTCTTCACCGCCTTCAGCGGATCGCATCAGGACGCCATCAAGAAGGGTCTCGCGGAATGGGAAGGCCAGGCGCGCGACCATTGGGACGTTCCTTACCTCACGATTGATCCGGCGGACATCGGCCGCGAATACCGCGAGGTCATCCGCGTGAACTCGCAGTCCGGCAAAGGCGGCGTCGCATATCTGCTCGAGAGCGAATTCGGCATCGCGCTGCCCAAGGACATGCAGCGCGAGTTCGGCCCCATCGCGAACGACCTGGTGGACTCCCTCGGACGCGAAGTCACCGCCGCCGAACTCAAGGCGATGTTCTGGAAAGAATACGTCGAGCGGAAAGCACCGTGGCAATTGTCCGGCTTCGAGACCGAGAGCAAAAATGAAGTCGTGAAGTGCCGCGCGACCTTGCTCCGCGACGGCCAGTCGGTGGAAGTTTCCGGCGAAGGCAACGGCCCGCTCGCCGCGCTCGTGCATGGCCTGATGAAAGTTGGCGCACCGCGTTTCGAAATCGCCAACTACAGCGAGCACGCCCTCGGCTCCGGCGAGGAAGCGGCGGCCATCGCCTACATCCAAATCAAGACCGCCGACGGCAAAGTCCGTTGGGGCGCGGGCGTGGACACGAACATCGCCTTCGCGTCGGTGCGCGCGGTGTTGAGCGCGCTGAATCGGTTGTGAACATCCATCTCACGTGAGTTGTTCAGAGTTTCTTCAACGTGCCAGTGATTTCGACTTTGCCACGGTGCTTCCAGATCTTGCGGAGCAGCGGCAAGGGTGATTCCAGATAGCAAAGCCGAGTTGAGACAGAGACGCTCTCACGAAAGCACTCGACAATTTGCACCGGGCTGACGCCGTTGCACTTGGGATAAAAGCCCACTCGATATTTGCCATTGTTCGGAGTAGCCCGAAGGGTGGCCTGAATATGGATGGTGCCATCAGCCCACAGTGTGAGTTGGGCCACCGTTTCGTAGGGCGTGAATCCCCAAACCGTCAGGCGCTCCAAGTCGTCTTCCTGAGTGTTGTCCATATCAACTTCGGCACTGAGCTGGAACGGGCGTGGCGGACTGGCAAAGCGTCGCCCCAACTCAATGGAGACATCCTGTAGAAATTCAGAACGACAGAACGGAATGGTGGTTCGCGGCGTCATGCTTCGTTGCTAATTCACATGGATTTCCCAACGTCTTGTCAAAGGTCAATGCAGGCTGAAGCAAGTTTACACCGCATTCAAAGCTGCTGTGCGCGCGGCGGGAATTTTTTCCAAGTGGTAAATCATGAACCCGTGCAGGAATTGCCGGAGTTCACGCGTCTGCGCTTCGCTCAGTTTCAACCGTCCGATCAAATTCCAGTCGCCGTCCCTCAGCGTCTGCGCGAGGTGGCGGGAACCTGCGCTCAACGTGGAATCGGCGAGGTCGGGCGAGAGACCGAGTTCCTCCAGCAGCTTGAACTCGAAGGCGAAGAGCGGGCGCGGCGTCGGTTCCCGTTTCGGCAACTCGGCGAGAGCGGCGCGCACGAGTTCATGCACTTTGGGAATCGGCGTCTCGGTCTCGGTCGTCTGCTCGACGAGCGCAGTGAAGTAGCTGGCCTGCTGAATCCAGCCGAGGTTCTCGCGCAGCGTCGGATGCGTTTCGCGCAGGACGACTTCGCGGAGGTTGTGCAAATCAGATCTCTTGCTGCGCGCAAAACTGAACTCCGCCTCGTAAAACAAATCCAGCTTCCCGCGAAACGGCGACTTGGGCCGGCGCGCGCCCTTCGCCACCGTGGCGATGCGACCGAGATCGGGCGTGAGCCACTGGACGATCAGGCTCGTCTCGGTGAGCGGGCGGGTGCGGAGGATGAGGCCGGAGGTGCGTTCGTCCATCAGCGCGGTTGAGAGTTGAGCGTTGAGAGTTGCGAGCGGCGCGGGCGGCTGGCGATGGAGAATTTTGCCGTGACCAGCTTCAACAAACGATTCTCCTCGCGCTTCATCACGCGGCGTTTCGCCGGCTGCAAATCATCGTAGCCGCGCAAATGGAGCAGGCCGTGGATGACGTAGCGGGTGAGTTCGGATTGCCACGTCGTCTTGAATTCACGGGCCTGCTTCACGGCGTCGGCGACGGAGATGAAAATTTCGCCGTGCAGCGGAGCGGCTGAACTGGAGCGCCGAGCATCGCTCGGCGCTCCGCTTTCGGAATGGTCGAAGGTGATGACATCCGTGGAACCTTCATGCTGGAGAAACTGCCAGTTCACCTCCGCCATTTCCTCCGGCTCGACGAAGTGGAAGCACAGTTCGCAGTCCGTGACCTTGAACTCTTCTTGCAACAGGTGGCGGGTGATGCGGCGGAGCAGGAGAGTGTTCAGCGTGCGGGTGCGCTGGCGGTTGCGGAAGGCGAGGGTCATGGGGAAAAAATCCAAATCCCAAATCCCAAATCCCAAACAAATTCCAACGGCCCAAATTTCAACGCGCGAACTGTGGGTGCCGGTGGCGTGACAAAGAAGGGCGCGGCTTTGGAGTTTGTGAGCTTGGAGTTTATTTGGAGTTTGGGATTTGGGATTTGGAGTTTCGCGACGCGCTCTTCATTCCTTCGTCTGCTTCACCAACTGCCGGTGCTCTTCGTATGCCTCGATGATCCGCTGGACGAGCGGATGCCGCACCACGTCCTTGCGGGAGAATTCCACAATCGAAATGCCCGCCGTCTGGCGCAGCGCGCGGACGGATTCCACGAGGCCGGAAATTTTATGGTGTGGCAAATCAATCTGTGTCGGGTCGCCGGTGATGACGGCTTTCGAGCCGTGGCCGAGACGCGTGAGGAACATGAACATCTGTTCCGCCGTGGAGTTCTGCGCTTCGTCGAGAATGATGAAGGCGTTGTTCAGCGTGCGCCCTCGCATGTAGGCTAGCGGCGCGATTTCGATCACGGCCTTCTCCATGTTTTTCTGGATGTCCTCGGCGGGCATCATGTCGTGCAACGCATCGTGCAGCGGGCGGAGGTAGGGCGTGATTTTTTCGTAGAGGTCGCCGGGCAGGAAGCCGAGCGCCTCGCCCGCCTCGACGGCCGGGCGCGTGAGAATGATGCGCGAAACTTTCTCCTCGCGCAGGGCGGCCACGGCCATCGCCATCGCGAGATACGTTTTGCCCGTGCCGGCGGGGCCGATGCCGAACGTGACGTCATGCGCGCGGATGGCCTGCACGTATTTGCGCTGGCCGGTAGTCTTCGGTGTGACGTTCGGTTTGCGCGGTGAGGTGTTGATGCGCTCGGCGTAGAGGTCGCGCAGCGCGTCGCTGCCTTCGTTCTTCACCACGTTCACGGCCTGCGTGAAGTCCCGCGCGCGGATGGTGCCGCCGGTGCGCAGGGAATTTTCCAGCAGTTGGAAAAGATTCTTCGCGCGCGCCACGTCTTCCGCCGAGCCGTCGAGTTTGATCCAGCCTTCGCGCGAAGTGGTCTTCACGCCGAGGGCGGATTCGAGGGTGTCGAGGTGGTGCGGATCGTTGGCGAAGAGCTGTTGCGCCACGCGGGCGTTTTCAAAGTGAAGAGTCTCGGTGGCCATGTTAATCCTGTTGTTCCGCCATGGCCGCGCGCAACTTCGCCGCCGTCTCGCGCAACGCCTCCGGCACGACGTTCGTGTTCGCCAGCACCGGCATGAAGTTCACGTCGCCCGTCCAACGCGGCACGATGTGGATGTGCAGATGCTCCTGGATGCCCGCGCCCGCGACCTTGCCGAGATTCACGCCGATGTTGAAGCCATGCGGTTGCATGGCCTTCGTCAGCGCGTGCTGGCAGCGGCGGGTGAACTTCATCAGTTCCAGCAGTTCGTCATCGAGCAGGTCGTTGAAGTCCGGCACTTCGCGGTAGGGAATGACCATGAGGTGCCCGCCGTTGTAGGGATAATTGTTCAGCATCGCGAAGCAGGAGCGGCCGCGCGCAATGACGAGATTCGCCTCGTCGTCGCTCGACTGCGCGATGCGCGTGAAAATGGAACACCCGCCCCCCGGCGGCGTTTTTGGGCCGAGGATGTATTCGATGCGCCACGGAGCGTGGAGAATTTCCATGTGGCGCGAAACTAGCGAGGGGTGAGGATGGTGTCAAAGCGCCGTTGACAAGGAGACTCGTTCCGCTAGTTTCTGCGCCCTTAATTTAAGAATTATGCCGAATACGAAATCAGCCGAACGCCGGATGCGCAACAGCGCCCGCAAACAATTGCGCAACCGCAGCGTGAAGAGCCGCCTGAAAACTTTCGAGAAGCGCTACGTCGCCGCGCTCGACACGGGTAAGAAGGAAGAGTCCACCACCGCGCTGCGCGAGGCCATCTCCACCTTCGACAAGGCCGTGAAGGCCGGCGTGATCCACCGCGCCACGGCCAACCGCAAGAAGTCGCGCCTCACGCTGCGGCTCGCCAAGCTCAAGTAAGAGCGGACAGTTTTTTCGAGACGCCACGCCCCGGCAACGGAGCGTGGCGATTTTGTTGCCCAGATGGGCGGCCTCCGGACAGGGCGAAACAGACCAGAAAATCTGGTTGCATTTCCCGGCCAAATCTTCAATTTCCGCGAGTCTGTAAGAGGCTTGCCGCTTCCAAATGACATGGAAAATCATCAAGTGAACTGAGTTCAGTGAAGGTTTGAAACCCGGCGTTCGGGAACAGTCTTAGTGAAAGCAGAAGGTCGTCTGGACAGCACAACTGGCATGAGTAACAAACTGTTTGTAGGAAATCTTTCCTTCAACACCACAGAGAATGACCTGCACGACGCCTTCGCGGCGCACGGCACGGTCGTGGAAGCCAACCTGATGATGGACCGCATGAGCGGCCGTCCCCGTGGTTTCGGCTTCGTGACCATGAGTTCGCCCGAGGAGGCGCAACGAGCCATCGAAGCCTTGAACGGCAAGGAAGTCGATGGCCGCGCCCTGACGGTTAATGTCGCCCGCCCGCGCGAAGAGCGTCCGGGTGGTGGCGGTGGCGGCGGCGGCGGCGGCGGCGGCGGTCGCGGCCCGCGTCGTGAATACGGCGGCGGTGGTGGTGGCGGACGCAGCGGCGGCGGCGGTGGCCGTGATCGCTACTAAGGAGCAGCCAAACTGATCAAGCGGGACTCGGCCAACCGGGTCCCGCTTTTTCTTTTTGGAGGAGCGCGGCATTGTTGCCGCTTCACCGTGGATAACTCTTCCGCGTTCGACGCCCG
>JANOAY010000136.1:0-3846 GCA_031411375.1 Pedosphaera sp.
GTGCGAATGCGTGCGGCCGTTCTGCGGCGTGCTCTCATAGGGGAAGACCTTGTTGAACGCCTGATCGTTCGTGCTCACGCCATCAATGCCGTCCGCCACATTGATGACGAGCGGCCCGCGCAAGTCGCTGAGGATGGCGCTGACCGCGATGTCCACCACGTCGTCGCCGAAGCGGCGTCCGTTCGGCCAGCCGCCGGGGATGAAACCGCCATTGCCGAACGGGTCTTGAATCGTGCTCTGCAAAACATCACCGCCGAAAATGCTCAGGCGCGAGAAGCCCGCGTCATCGGGATTCGTCGGATGATTCGGCCCGCCGCCTGCGAAGCGCACTTTGCTCGTCGAGAGGTCCACCTTGATCAAGTCGGGGATGAAAATGCCCGCGAGATCCGTGCGGTTCGTGTCAATCGCCGTGGGCACGCCGCCGAAAACGAGCGCGTTGATCAGCCTCGCCAGTTCCGGCTTCTCGGCGTATTTGCGGAAGAGTCGGTTGTCTTCCTTGGGACTCGTGCGGCTGTAGAGGTCCTTGTCTTCGAGCGCGACGAGACCTTCGTTGAAGAGCGGATTGCCCTGGCGCGCGACCTGCACCCAGCCGCCGCCGAGACGCTGGCCTTCCTTGTCGTCGTTCGAGCGCGCCCCGCTGCGAAGCACGCGCACCGCCTGGCGGCTGGTCGTGGCATAGACGCCGGCGATCTGCTGGTCGCCGCCGAGTTCGCTGATCGGAATGACCAGCGACATCATGTGCAGGTTGAAACCGCTCTGCGAATCCTTGCCGGGGCTGCGCAGCTTGAGCAGGTCGAAGATGGACTGGATGTCGCCGTAGAAACCGTCATCGCGCTGGCCCGCGAACGCGGTGTAGCCGCCGGGGAAATTCGTGACGGCCTGCTTGGTGTAGCGATCCAATTCCGCCTCGGTGGCCACGCCGTCGCGCGCAGGGTTCTCGCCGTTGTCGCCCTGGTTGTAGAAGGGCGTGGCGTTCCCCTGGTTGTTCGGCGGCACGACGCCGGTGCCGAGTTTGGTGCGCTTGTTTCTCTTCCGGTGATCCACCTTTGTGACGGTGTAGGTCTGCACCAGATTTTGCGCGGCGTCGCCGATGTTCTGCACCACGCCGAGGTAGGACTGGAGAATGGTGCTCTCGGTTTTGAACTTCGTCTCGAACTCAAACTCGTAGCTCAACGAGGCCTCGCCCTTGGCGCGGTCGCTGCCGAGCGCGACGTGGATTTCGTAAAGCACGTTGTCGTCGAAATTGTATTTGTTCGGCCCGATGCCCGGCTCCTCGTGCGGATACACGCCGAGCGCGACCACGAGGCTCTTGTTCGTGCCGTCCTGATCCACGAAGGCATAAACGTCCGTGGTGTTCGCCGACGGATCGCGCGTGATGAGCGGCGCGTCCATATGGCTGGAGGCGAAGGCCGGCCCGACGAGCGCGGGCGCGGCCAGGTAGGCGGCCAGCGCCACGGCGAGGCCGCGCTGCCAGTGATTGATTTTGGTCTTCATAATTTTCTGCTTTCTGCTTTTCGTTTTTTGCTTTTGGGAGTGCTTCGCCAACGCCGGCAGGCGCGGTGAAAATCATATTCAAGGAACGCGGGCCGTCTCGGTTCGCACGATGGCCGGCGGAATTTGTTCGAGCAGCGCGCGCTCGGAGGGCAGCAGTTGCTGGCGCATTTTCAGCGCCGCCTCGCGCCAGCGTGATGATTCCGCCGCGTCGCCCGCGCGGTGCGCGATGACCGCCGCGTGACAGAACAGCCGCGCGTCCGGCGTGCCTTCGCGCAAGGCCTGTTTCATCTGCGCCGCCGCCTCCGCCTGCCGCCCCGCCGCCGACAAAGCCCACGCCAGCGCGTCGTGTGTGAACACGTCCTGACGCTTCGTGAGTTCTTCCTGCGCGAGCCGCAGCGCCGTGGCTGGTTCTTCGCCGCGGGTCGCGAGGAACAGCGCCGCCGTGCGCGGATCGCCCGCCGCTCCGTGGGCGCGCAGACCGGACTCGACGTGCGCCGCCTCGGGTTCGCGGCTGGCCGCGCGCAACGCCTCCGCGAGCCACCATTCGTGCTCGGGCAGCGGGTGAATCGCCACTGCGGCGGTCAGCGTGCGCGCGGCAGGTTCAGCTTCGCCGCGATGGAGTTCGATCATCCCGCGCAGCAGGAGCGCGGGGGCAAAGTTGGTTTGAAAAAGCAGAGCGTTCGCGCAGCAGCGTTCCGCACTGGCCGTTTCACCGGCCTTGAATTCAAACCACGCCAGCCGCGTGAGCCACCACGCGGAAATCTCCGGCGCGGACGACGACGCCCCACGCGCCGCCCTCCGCGCCATCTCCAGAGCGCCTTCCAAATCACCGGTGATCCAGCGCGCGTGGGCGATGCGCGCGTAGCCGTCCGGCGCGGGCTTCAAGTCCGCCATGCGCTGATAATTTTCCACGGCCTCGCTCACGCGGCCCTGCTCCATCAGCACGTCGCCGAGCAGCGCGAAGTCCGAGGAAATGCCGCGCTGCTGCACAAGTTCGCGCGCCATCAACTCGGCCTCGCGAAACTGATGGAGGTTGTGCAGCGCGTGCCCGCGCAAGAGCAGCGACTCCGGCGTGCCCCCGCTTTTCTCCAGACAGCGTCCCGCCATATCCGCGAGTTTGAAAAAGCCGTCATCGAAACTGGCGCGCGCCTTCGCCACGTAGGCCCAGCCCAGCCGCTCCATCCGCGCGGGCGATGTCGGTTCCAGCCGCAGCGCCTCCTGCTCGCGCATGATGTCCTGATCTTCGCGCGCCCCGCCGATGTGCGGGGCCAGCACGAGCGCGCACGGTTCCACTTCGCTGGCGAGCATCACGCGGTTCATGGGCGCGGGCGGTTGCGGCGTCGGCCGTCCTCCGAAGCGCACCAGGGCCAGCGCAACTCCGGCCATGACGAGCGCGACGGTCATCACGACCGGGTTGGGCTGGTTCTGAAATTTGTTTCTCATGCTGCTTTCAAGAAGGCTCTACGCGGCGGCCGGGGCGGCGGATGCAAATAATGCGGACGGAAAAACTTTTCCCGGAACAGGGAAGAAAGTGTGCATCCAAACGGCGCAGCTGTCCGTATCTGAGTGTTCACTCTCAACCGGCACTGGCTCGCACAGCCGTGGGAGCGCAGGTTTTGAACCGCAGCCATGTCCGCTCACACGCGGGCGTAAGAACTGGCCAACACGGTTCTCCGTTTCACCTTGCTGCGGTTGAAAACCCGCGCTCCGCCAAATTGGGACACTGCTGAATCGAGTTATCGGTTGCCCCGCTCGCGCGGGTCCGGCATCGTTTCGGCTCCATGCCGGCGGCATTTCCAATCCGATGGCAAATCAACTGGCGGCTCGAATCGGCCCGGCAACGGCTGACGGTGGCGCTGGTGATTTCCCTCGTGCTGCACGCGCTGATTTACGGCGCGTGGCTCGCCGCGCCCGCCACGACCAAGTTCTTCAAGGAATCCTTCGAGCGCGTGCCGACCAAGCCGCGCGCGGAACTTCAACCCACGTTCGAGGAGCCGCATGCACCGAAGCGCGAGGTGCCGATGACCTTTGTGGAAATTGATCCGGCGCTCGCCGCGAAGGAGCCGCCGAAGGAGACGAAGAATTATTCCACGGCCAATTCCCTCGCCGCAAATCCAACGCCGAAAAACACGGACACACCGAAGATTGAAGGGAAGCAATCGCCGGTGCTGCGCACGATGGATGCGCCGAAGCCGCAGCCCAAGCCGCTGGAACCGAAACCGCCCGAACCCGAGACGCCGGAGAAAGAGTCCACCGAGCCGGAAGCAAAACCGAAGGCCGCGCCGAAGCCCGGCGATCTGGCGATGGGGGATGCGCCAACGGACGGCCAGCCCAATGAACACCATAAACCTC
>JANOAY010000137.1:0-5000 GCA_031411375.1 Pedosphaera sp.
CGAGTCCGCGCGGGCCGCGTTTGGTGCGCGGGTTCGCCACGGAGCCGGGCGCACTGGGATTCAAGTTGTAGCGCGCCTGCACGCTGCCGCTGTCGGAGTTGATCTGCGCCACGCGGTCGGAGCCAAAGGCGGTGATGAAGAAATTTCCACCGCTCGGGCCAAAGGCGATAGCCGTGGGCTGCGCGAGCGCGTTCGACTGGTTGGCGAGGTTCGGGAAATTCGTGTAGGCGAATCCGGGATTCAAATCGTAACGCGTCACTGCGCCGCTGGTGATGTTCACGCGGCTGATTTGATTCGTCACGAAGCCGCCGCGCAGGACCGGCTCGAAGCGCGTGGTGTTGCGTGCGTCGGTGTTCGCCACGTAGAGGTCGCCGCTGCCGGGGCGAACCGCGATGGCGAAGTTCACCGTGCCCACGCGGGGGAAGTAGCGCGAGATGGCGAGCGTGGCGGTGTCAATCTCCACGATGTCGTTGTCTGGCATGGTGTATTTGATGGGCGCGCTGGGGCCATTCGTCCACGCAGGATCAGTGGCGTCCACGATGAGGCTGACTTGCGGCGGCGGCGGAAGATTCGGATTCGTGGGCGCGGGCTGCGGCGGCGCGACGGTGAGCGGGACGAGCGTGGTGCGGTTGCCCGAGAGCGCGAAGGCGGCATAGACGCGCGTGCCGTTCGAGTTCACGCAAAGCGACCGCGGGCTTTCGCCAAAGACGGGAATGTTCGTGATGCTCGCGTGCGAATTTTGATCGAACACCGCGATCTGGTTGTTGCGACTGCAACTGACAAACGCGCGGCCATTCGCGAAGATCACGTCCGCCGGCTCATCCTTCACGTAGAGCGTGTTGATGACAGAGTGCTGCGACACGGAGACAATGCTCACGCTGTCTGAGACTTCGTTCACGACCCACGCTTCGTCGTTGCTCACAGGATTCACAGACACGGGTTCCACGCCGACGGGGATTTCCGCGATCAGGATCGGGTTCTTGGGATTCGTGACATCGAAGACGGAGAGCCGGCCATCGGGCGTATTGACGGCGAAGAGGCGCGAGCCATCGGGCGAGAGGCGCACGGGCGAAGTCTGCTTGGCCTCGTAGTTGACGAAGGGCTGCGCGTGGGTGGCGAGCGGTAGAATGGAGAAGGCCAGAATGAGTGCGATGCAGCGAACGGTCTGGATAAGTTGGATCATAATCAAACTCCGCCGCGACTTGATCACGGGAGCGCGCAGACGCTAGCAGCGATACCGAGAGTGTCCAAGCCTGAACACCGCGCGACTGCTACGGCACCAGCACAGCGCGATAAAATGCGCGCGAATTGGTGACGGGATCGTTCCAGCGGACGGGCGCATTGCTCAGGAGAACGGTGGCGACAGGCTGCCAGTTGGTGGAGTGGACGATGGCGTTGCGTTCGATCTGGACGCCGCGATTGGGCGGGCCTTCCAGAAGTATTGAGCCGGGTGATCCGCCTTCCGCCGTGAGCGTGAGGATGGGATCGGATTGCCAGATTTGCCCTGAGTCGCCCACGGCGACGAAAGTGCCATTGCCGAAGGCCAGGCTGCGATGGACAAAACTGCTGCGCAGGCGCGTGGTGGTGTGCGCCTTCATGTCCGAGGAAACATACAGGCGGCGGAAGTCATCCGTGGCCAGGTAAATTCCCGAGCCGCCCGCCGCACAGGTGAGAAGCGCGTTCGAGATCGGGACGACGGTCCAGTTCGTGGCGTCCGTCGAGTGGGCAAAGCCTTCGAAACGTGCTGCGGCGAGAAAGCGTCCGTTCGCGTAGGTGACGGAGGCAAAGGTGAGGACGTTGTTCTGCGTGTGGTTCGTCCAGTTGACGCCGTTGCTGGAGACGAGAATGGTTCCGCCGTTGCCCACGGCGACGAACAGGCCTTTGGCCCAGGTCACATGATGCAGGTCGTAAGTCGTCGTGGACGTACCCGTGAAGAAATTAGTGCCGTTCACACTGGAGCGCACATTGCCCATCGGGCCGACGGACACGAAGGTGCCGTTTCCGAAGGCCAGTCCGTTTAACTGAAATCCCTGGCCCGTGTAGCCGAAGTTCGTGCCATCGGTGGAAGCGAAAAGGGATGAACTCCCGCCTGCGAGGTAAAGGCCGAGGCCATGCGCGAAGCCATTGAAGGTGATGGAGCCGGCCGTAGGCGCAAGGCACCGTGTCCAGTTTGAGCCGTCGGGCGAGGTGATGAGTTGACCGAGCGCGCCACAGGCGAAGAAGTGGCCGTTCACCCAGCCCACGCGATGCAAGTTGAAATCCGCGACACTCACGCTGTTCGAAGTCCAGTTGGTGCCGTTCACAGAACTCAGAATCCGTCCGCCCAGCCCGGTGCCGATGTAACGGTCGTGGGCGTAACTCACCGTGGTGAGTGAGCGCCCGAGGAATTGCGAAGACCAGTTGCTGCCATTCGTGGAAAAACCATACAGGCCGTTATCGCCCACGCCGACAAAGCCATTCGAGCCATACACGACGCTGCGATAACCGGAGGGGCCCATCTGCCCTTCGGTCCAGTCGATGCCATTCAAAGAGTTGTAGAAACGCCCGGAGGCACTCGATGCCACGAACTTGCCGTTGCCATAAGTCAGGGCGGTCAGCGGATTGAAGAAGGAGCCGTTGGCATTGTTCCAAAACAAACCGTCGGTGGAGTATCTGATGCCCGAATCGGCCAGCACGACGAACTTCCCGGCTCCAAACACAATGCTGTTGGCAAACGAAGGAACCAGCCCGGCCGTGCGATTGGTCCAAGTAATCCCGTCGTTGGAAAGATAAATGCCGAAGGTGTTTCCCACGGCGATGAACAAACCATTGCAATAAGCAATCTGGCGGATGCCCGGCGTGATCACCGCTCCCAAATCCAGCCGCTTGATCCAATTGGTGCCATCCACCGAGGACGTGATGCCGTCGCCGCCGCCTGCATAGAAAGAGCCGTTGACGTGCAGCAGGTCGTTGGCCCCGAGTTTCAATTCGCAGTTGGGGCCTTGGGTCCAGTTCGTGCCGTCGGTCGAGAGCAGCAGCATGTTGGTCGCGCTGCCGCCGACGAGGTAATACACGCCGTTCACAAACACCGCGCGCCCAAGCGGTTCGGCCGTGGGCAGCGGATTGCGCAAATGCCAGTCCAACGAGACGGCGTGAAGCAGCGCCGGTGGCAGCAGCGCGAGGCTGGCGTAGATCACGAATTGTCGAAACAACCGGTGCATGGAGACGAGAGCGAGAATGCCTGAATACGGCGCACTTTCGCAAGCCAGAGGTGGCCGCTTTAACAAAGGGCGTGAGTTTCCGGCCCGCCGTCCGTAACGTCCCGCGCATGTCTTCGACGCTCAAGGCTTTGCGCGCGCTCTCGGACTCGACGCGATTGCGCATCATGGCGCTGCTCGAACGCGACGAGCTGTCCGTCAACGAATTGCAGGAGATCACCCGCATGGGGCAGTCGCGCATCTCGACGCACCTGCGCTTGTTGCAGGAGGCCGCGCTGCTGCAATCGCGGCGCGAGGGCAAACGCACCTTCTACCGGTTGAATGAAAACGCCGATCCATCCGCGCGCGAGATCATCGCGTTGGCGGTGAAGGGCGCGCATGAACTGCCGGAGTACGAAGGCGACGGGGTGAACCTGAAGCGCATCGTCGCACGTCGAAAGCAGAAGGAGCAGGTCTTCTTCAACGAAGTGGCCGGGCGTTTCGATCGCAGCTACGGGCCGGGCCGCTCGTGGCAGGCCTTCGGACATTTGCTGCTGAGAATGCTGCCGCCGATCACCGTCGCGGACCTCGGCTCGGGCGAAGGGTTGATCAGCGAACTGCTCGCGCGCCGCTGCAAGAAAGTCATCGCCGTGGACAACTCGGAGAAGATGGTCGAGTTTGGCGCGCGCAAGGCGAAGAAGAGCGGGTTGAAAAATCTGGAGTTCCGCCTCGGCAATCTGGAGAACCCGCCGATCGAACCGAACAGCGTCGATCTCGTCATTCTCAGCCAGGCACTGCATCACGCGGAGAAGCCGGACGAGGCGCTTCAAGCCGCGTATCGTTTGCTCGTGCCGGGCGGTGAATTAATGCTGCTCGATCTCGCCAAGCACAAGTTCACCCGCGCCCACGAACTCTACGGCGACCGCTGGCTTGGTTTTGCGGAGAGCGATTTGCATCGCTGGCTGGAGGCGGCGGGCTTCAAGAAGATCGAGATCAACATCGTGGCCAACGAGGAGCAGCCGCCGCACTTCGAGACGCTGCTGGCCTCCGCGCAGAAGTGAACAGGGCGGGCGTTTTGCGCCAAGAGGGTGAAGCATTTTGTTGTCGGCGTTGCGCTGACTGAGGGTGTGGCCCGGTGGTGTGGAGAATTTTTTTAACGCCAAGACGCCAAGGCGCGAAGGCGCAAAGTGGGAAGGAGAATCAGTCATTGGCTGGCCGGGGACGTGATGCGCTCTTGGTCGCGCTGAGTTTCACCATCAATTTGTTTTCCTCCTGGCGTCTTCGCGTCTTTGCGCCTTGGCGTTGAAATTTCTTCGCCAGAGTGAGGGCGGAAGGACAGGAAGAGAACCTTCTGCGGAACAGGAAACAGAACCACCAGCCCAGAGGGCCAGTGGACGGACGGCAGCCGGGACGGCTGCCCACTATCGCCGTGACCCGCTCGTCACGAAGCGGCGGCTTGACGCCCGTTTCCGCGTTGTGCATAGCATCTGCTAGTGCGTTAAACAGAGGATCCAAGGATCCAAACCCAAATGCTCTATGAAACTGACTGTGCTCCATAAAATTCTGCTCCCCCTCATCACGCTTGCGCTCACGGCGACCTGCGTGCGCGCCACCCCCTACGCCTCGTCCATTACCAACTCGGGTTCGGCCATCAGCTTCCGGCTGAATGAATCCGCCGACTCGGTGAAAATTATTTCCAACGGCGGCGCGACCACGAACGACCTTGGCGCGCGCCCGTTCGGACTCACGGTCACGAACCTCGTCATCGTTGGCACCTTCTATGTCGAGGTGAACAAGGGGCCGACGCTCGGCTACCTGAACGGC
>JANOAY010000138.1:0-6505 GCA_031411375.1 Pedosphaera sp.
CGCGTCCATGTTCACGACTTCCACGCGACCATCCTCCATCTGCTCGGCATGGATCAAGAGAAGCTCACCTTCCGTCACGGCGGTCGCGACTACCGCCTGACCGACGTGCATGGAAATGTCGTGCAGGCGCTGCTCGGTTGAACGACGGCGGCGAGGTGGCGAAAGAGAGAGAGAGTTTTAGGTCCGGCCTCACCGCGCTCAAGGCACAGGCAGCGCGATACGAAAGAAGCCCGCCGGCCAGTTTGGGACTATGGAATTGGTATGGCGAAAGGCCCCGCCGTTATCAAACACGTTGCCTGTGATGGGAGTCCATTGGGCCGCAGGCAAAGAAATGTTGGTGGACACCAGCAGTTGGAAACCGCCGGCCGGCGGCCCGCCTGCGCCGACGATCACGACCTCGCTTCCGTGGCGCGAAATCGTGTGGCTGGGCGAATAATTAAAAACGATCTGCGGGACGGTGACGGATGCGCTCGTCCCAAAAGTGCCCGCGAAAGTCGGGGCGCTGTACGCGCGAAAATCCGTCCCATATCCTGGAGTGGAAGTGTTCAGCGCATCCAGAAAGGTCGTGTTTGTGGAGTCGCCGCCGGTCTCGCGGAACAGCATCACCAAGTCGCCGCCTTGATAAACATACGGTTTGTCAAAAACGATGAAGGACGCAAAGGCGTTGGGCGTGCCGCCCACCGGGAATCGATTGGCCGCCACGGCCAGCGCTCCGGTTTTTACCAGGACCGGGGCGCGCATATTATTGGTAAACGTCGAACTCATCGCAGAGACGGCGTTTGAAGCACGGGCCATCGTCACCTCGTACTGAGACCAGGAGATGTTCGTGATCGGGAATGCCGTGGTGGCGGTGGCATCCTGCCGGAAGCGCAATTCGGTCAGTTGCGCCCCAATCGGCAGACCGCCGAGGGCGGCCGCGGAGAACTGCATCAGATAGGCGCGCGGAGCGCCGCTGCCCCGCACGAGGGTGTTTAATCCGGCGGGGCCGGCCACGCCGGCGTAGGGGGGCGGGACAACTTTCGTGCCCGAGGGCGGAGCGACATAGGCGTCCCAGGCGAAGTTCCAGGTCAGGGTGGAAAAATTGGTCAGGACAAACGTGACCAAATTGGTGGCGCCCGAGGGCGGGACGCTGCCTGTCCCCGTCCAGCCGACGCAGCGAAAACGGATTCCGCCGTTCGTGATCACCGCGCCCACTTGATTGGTCACGGTTGGGTGGGGAGTGCTCTGCACCCAGTTGGTTCCGAGCGGCAGCGTCGGCGCACCCAGCCCGGCGGGTGCACTGCTGACAATCAGGCGGTGATTATAATCGTAATCGGGAATCACCAGGTTGTGCTGCAGATAGCGCACGCCGCCGCTGACCAGGGCAAAAATAACCGCGCCATTGCGGGAGATTTTCATCCGGCCGTTGGCATAGGCGTTGGTCGTGATGGCGAAGGTGGATTGAAAATCAAAGCGCGCCAGTTCGGTCCAGCTCACCGTTTGATAGACGCGCACATCGCCCGTCGCCGCCCACGGGAAAAAGACCGCGTCCTTCGACGGGTGGAAAACCGCGCCCACGGGCTGTCCTCGTCCGGCCACGCCAATCACATTCGTGATGATCACACTGGCGCCGGCCAGCTCGTGAATCTGACAGCCGCCAAAATTCGGCACCGCCAGTTGCCGCCCGTTGCGATTCACGGCCAGGTCGTAAAGGAAACTGTTGGCGTAACTCACCTGCGCATAGGAACGGGTGGCCACGGAGTAACGGTTCACCGGGCCGCTCGAAATATCGTCCTCGGCCACCCCGATGAACGAACCGTCGGCGCTCGCCGAAAGCATGCTCTTCCCCCGGACGTCGGCGATCGCGGTCACGACGCCGGAAGCAGGATCATAGCGGCGCAACAGCACCCACCCGGAACCGGAAAACTCCGAGGTGATGAGCAACGCCGAGTCATTGCCGTAAGCCACACTGAAGGTGCCGGCTTCCAGAAAACCCACGGCAAAATAAGCTTCGCGAATGACGCCCGTGGGGAGATCAATCAGATGAACCCAGTTGCTGCCGCCGCCACTGAAAGCATTGGCGATGGCCAGGGTGTTGCCGTCGGGCGACAAATCCATCCCGCGGAGACTGCCGCCGACCTGAAATGGAGGGAGGAAGGTGTCCGAGGCGAGATGGTAACGCAGCACCTCGCTGCCGGAACTGATGTACAGCAGGCCGCGCGCTTGGTCGTGCACCATGTCCACGCGATTCGGCGCCGAGATAAATGTTCCCACCGCGAAGACCCGGTCACAGAAAAATAAACAGAGGACAGCAATGAGGATTCGTGGAGTTTTCATGCAATGGAGCAAGCGTTGTCTTTCCTGATCGGTTTCTCAGCGGATGCTGCTCCTGACCGATCCAGCCGTCAAGCCCGGCCCGGCGCTGAAACCGGCAGGGAAGTGGTGCGCGACTTCGGAGCCACGCCCGCCGCCTTCGCCGCGCAACGCCGGTTGCGTCTGCTGGAGATGCAACTGCGGATTCGCCACCGTGCGCGGGCGGTGCGGTAACTTCCCACAGCCCGTCACTGAAACCGGTAGGGATGGCGCGCTGCGCCGTCCGCATCACCAATTTGCCTTGCCTTTCCGTGCCTTCCTGCCCTTCATCGTTACTAACAAAAGCCCGGCTGCGATCGCTCTTGGGCGGAGTTTTTGGAAACGCGATTCACAAAAGGCTGAGACCGGGCCACCATGCAAATCGGGCATGACCTACGAGCGCTTTGAAGACGTGCCGGTGTGGCAAACGGCGGCGGAACTTTATGAAGCCGCCGAAACCCTGCTCGCGCAGGAGCGCTGCTCCGTCAGCCGCAGTTTTCGCGACCAGCTCGACCGCGCGGCCCTCTCCGTCTCGAACAACATTGCCGAAGGGTTTGAGCGCGGCACCACCAAGGAACTCCTCGCCTTCCTCTACATTGCGCGCGGTTCCGCCGGCGAAGTCCGCTCCATGCTCTGCCTCCTCGAACGCCGCGCCCTCCGGGCCAAATGGCCCGAAAATCTGAGATCTGAAATTTCAAATCTCAAATCCAAAGCCGAGTCCTGCTCGCGCCAGCTCCGCGCCTGGGCCGGTTCCCTGCAAAACTCGGACATCGAAGGCCCGCGACATCTGAATGATCGTTCCCGCCTTGCATTCGAGCAGAAGAAACGGGCCGCCGACACCCAGCAACGCCTGCTCCAAGCCTTGCCTCCCAATCACCCCCTCCGCCGCGCCCAAGAAGAAAAGGACCAACGATGAATCTGAAATCTGAAATCTGAGATCTCAAATTTCACATCCCCCACCATCTGAAATCTCCAATTTGAAATCTCAAATCACCCAAGACCTGCGCCGCCTGCTCCTCCCGTGGAGCTTCGCCCTGCTGCTCCCCATGCCCATGCTCATGGTCATGGCCGACGCCGCCAACTCCGACATCGCCACCCTCTATCTTGCTCTCGGGGCGGCGTGGCTGGCGGCGGAAGCCTTCCAGCCCGCGCACGCCCCGCGCACGCGGGCGCAATGGCGGACCCGCCTCGCCGCGCTGGTCATTTACCAAAGCCTCTCCGGCCTGCTCTTCACCGTGCTGGGTTACATGGTGGGCGTGCAGTCGAACATTCCGCTGCCCGTGCTGGCCGGGCTGGGCCTTGCGCCCGCGCTGGGCCTCGTGCCGTGGCTCACGCTCCGGTTCCGCCAGCCCTACGCGGCCATCGTGCTCGCCGGCATTGCCATGCTCGCGCTCAAGCTCGCCGCCTGCGTGGTGGCGCGCGTGGTGTATGGGCCGGACTACATCGCGCTTGGCTACGTCTCCGCCGACTGGCAGACCGCCAAGCTCATGATTTCCCTGACCTGGACCGGCGCGCTGCTGCTCTCGGTTGGGGCGTTGATTCATTGTGATCGGAAGCTCTGGCCACTACGAGACCAAGTGTAACGTATGATTCCTTCCCACAACCCCCAATCCGATCCGTCTCCGGCCATTCGTCAACGACGCTGGGGGCCGATAATCGTGGCCCTCGTGGCTTTCTTTCTCCTGCTCGACGCTTGTCTGCTTATCTGGTGGTTGTCTTCGACGAAACATCCGGTCTCCGACTCTGTCGCACCCGTTCCGCCCAAGACCTTCACGCTCGCCCTTCCTCAGTCAGTGACGCTGACAGATTTCGCCGATCAAGACACGCGCAGTTGGAGCACCGTTCCGCGCGGCACGCAGGTCTGCAACGGCGTCACGTTTGTCTGCGACGGGGCCATTCGCACTGCCGGGCTGCGCAGCGCGCGCGATGGCAAAACTTATCCCGGAGCCGTGCTCGACGTGCCCGTGCGCAGTCGGGGCACGCGCATCCATCTGCTTCAATCTTCGGAGAACAGCGGCGGAGCCATCGCCGGAGCGCCCTACGGACGAATGGTTCTCCATTACACCAATGGTGAAAGCCGCCGCTTTGATTTGCTCTCCTCCGTGCATGGTCGCGACTGGATGCACAATCCGCGCAATCCGGACCGCCCCATTCTGGACGAGAACACGACGGTCGGCTGGTCCCAAATCCATCCGCGCAACGGCTTTCTCATTCGTTTCCATCACATCACTTTCACGAACCCGCTGCCTGACGTGGAAATCACCAGCGCGGATTTCCTTTCCCCGCTCCACAGCGCCAACCTCCTGCTCTTTGGCCTGACGGTGGATAACGATGCGCGCCCGCTCACCGCGCCTTGGCAGCCAGATGATCCCGAAGCCATTCCGCCCACGGATAAAATCATCGTCACTCTTCAAGACGCGGCGGGCCGACCGCTCCCGGCCGCCTTCGCGTGGACCGCTATCGCCGCGCGTGGCGAGGTGGAATTCCCGCCCATGCGTGCCGATGCTCAAGGCCGCGTAACGCTCGAATTCCTGCGCGGCGCACTCAGCCAAATCCGTTACACCGCTACTGCCGCCGATGGCAAAACCATTACGGGTGAACTCCAACCCAACGAGACCGGCCAGTTTGCGTCCAACACGGTGGTTCAACTGAACCGGTAGATGAATGCACTTGGTTCCATCGCCGCCGACTGGCCGACCGCCAAGCTCATGATTTCCCTGACCTGGACCGGCGCGCTGCTGCTCTCGGGCGCAGCGCCGATTCATTGTGACTGGAGGTTGATGCAATTTCAAAAGCGAAACGATTGCAGGGGCTGATCAATAAACACTTTGCTTCAAACGCTAACTTCACAACATTCTTACTCCATGCAACAAACAACTTCACACGTTCTAACTATCCCTCCGAATTTGCAACCTTCGCCTCTCGTCCTTGGCCTTGCGAACGAGTTCATGAAAAGTTTTTGTCCGGTAGAATCAGAACTAGGCGTTGCGCCTGTACTGCAAATTGATCTCAAGAGCAGCGCTTTTTACGTCGTCTGCCATTTGAAAGCCCAGCAAGTTGCAACCAAAGCCGACACGGATGCTGTCCTTGATGCCGCTGAAAGCGAGGATTACAAATTCAATCGTGACCTGTACACCGACTCTTTTGCCTACAAGGTAATGGAATCTGATGCAAAAGAGGGGAGATGCTTTGAGGACATTGTTGTTGAGTTTGATACGTCTTATCGGCCCAGTCTCCCGTTAAAAGTTTTTGGCGGACAACACCGCGTCACAGCGATTAAGGAGGCCGCCAAAATTCACCCAATGAATCCTCACGGTGTCCGAGTTTACTTTGGACTCGATGCCAACCAAAAACTGGATATTGCAACCGTAAACAACACCTCAATTGCTGTTTCCAGTGATCTTCTGGACCGAATGCAAGAAGATTGGCTTGGTTCAGAAATGCGTAAATGGTGCCAATCGGTTGGATTGCTGGAATCAGGTCAGAATTTTGCTGATAAACGCAGCCCTGAAGGAATTCCGACTGTAAGAATCGTGCGAAGTCTATTTGTAAACTTCTACGAAGGCCAAAAGCATGAATTCAGTGCCTTCCACACACCCATAGTGTGCGGATCAGGCCCGGGCATAGACGAGGCCTATCAAAGTCTCCGGAAAAAACTGAAGTGGAACGACCCAAGTCTTGCAGCAATGGGCAAAGAATTTACTAGGCTTCACCGCACACAGAGGAAGAAGATTTTGGGGCGGGCAAAAGACAGCTTCACAGAGTTCGCAAATAAAGCTGTTCATCCATCGGTCGCAGCGGCTTGGGCCTATGCGGCTGGATTGTTGCAGACAAATCCGGCTGCCTTAAAAGCTCACTATTCGATTCCTGATTCTGTTGCCGATGAAAAACCGGACGATCCATTGAATGCCGTTGCTTTGCTTAACGCACGATTGAAAGGAGTTGACCCTGATTCGTATCGTGGCTTGGGAGCACGCATAAGTGGCAGCGAACTTGGTCGTATGCTGGAGGTGTTTCTACTCCAAGCGACCAAAGCAACCAAACCAGGAATCACCTCCAAACTAGCGAATGCAGCAATTCAATCGTTTGAAGCGAAGAAAGCACACGCAGCTGCAGACAGAGCAGTTAAAGGAATCTGATGTTTGAAGAATACCTTCAAGACGCTTACGCATTT
>JANOAY010000139.1:0-5253 GCA_031411375.1 Pedosphaera sp.
GCAGCAATGTTCACCAGTCGAGGGCGTAGGAACTGGCGAACACCCTTCTCCATTGCACGTTGCTGCGGGTTGAAAACCCGCGCTCCGGACCCATTTCCCCCGCTTGACCTCCGGCCCCCGGTCGCGGAGCCTGCGCGACGCCTTGGGCATGTTGTTCAGGGCGAACAACAAAATCATGACTTCAAAAATCATCACCGGCCTCGCCGTGGCGGCCCTCTTTGCCACTGGCGCGTGCTCGCAGGACAAACCCGTGGAAAAAATGGACCTCAAGGACGCCAAGCAAAAAACCAGCTACGCCATCGGCATGGACATCGGCGGCAATTTCAAACGCCAGGAAATTGAAGTGGATGCCAAGGCGCTCGCCGCCGGCATCGCCGATTCCCTCACCGGCAAAACCCAGTTGACCGAAGCCGAGGGCAAGCAGGCCATCACGGATTTTCGCACCTCAATGATGGCGAAGATGGAAGCCAAGCAAAAGGGCGATGGCGACAAGAACATCGCGGCGGGGGAAGCCTTCCTCGCGGCCAACGCCAAGAAAGAAGGCGTGAAGACCACGGCCAGCGGCTTGCAATACAAAGTCGTGAAAGCCGGCGACGGCAAAGGCGCGATGCCGAAAGCCACCGACACCGTGAAGGTGCATTACCACGGCACGTTGATTGACGGCTCGGTCTTCGACAGTTCGGTCGAGCGCGGCGAGCCGATCTCCTTCCCGCTGAACGGCGTGATCGCCGGCTGGACCGAGGGTCTGCAACTGATGAAGGTGGGCGACAAGTTCCAGTTCACCATCCCCGGCAAACTGGCCTACGGCCCGTCCAGCCCCAGCCCGAAGATCGGCGCGAACAGCACGCTGATTTTCGACGTGGAGCTGCTGGCGATTGAGAAGTAAGCACCCGCATCATTTCAAAAAATTCAAAGGCGTTCCTTCGGGAACGCCTTTTCGGTTTTGGCGATTGCCGGCTTGCCCGGCGGCACCGTGGCGGTTCAATCTCCGCGCACCATGATTACCAAAACTCTTCGCACGCTTGCTGTCGTCACAGTTTTTTCCGTCGTCTCCTTTTGCCATGCGCAGTCCGCCGCGCACTCCGCCATCGTGCCGGTGCCGCGCGATGCGAACTGGAAAGTCCGTGCCGATCTCCTCGACAAGCGCGTCCAGGAAACGCCCGATACCGAGCTGCTCTTCATCGGCGACTCCATCACGCAGGGCTGGGAAGGCGGCGGCGCGAAGGACGTGTGGGCGAAGTTTTATGCGAAGCGCAAGGCCGTGAACCTCGGCATCGGCGGCGACCGCACGCAGCATGTCCTCTGGCGGCTCATCAACGCGCCGCTCGACGGCGTGAAACCGAAGGCGGCCGTGGTGATGATCGGCACAAACAATTCCAACAGCGAAGACAACACGCCCGGTCAGATCATTGACGGCATCGCCGCCATCATTGCCAAGCTCCGCGAGCGTCTGCCGAACACGAAGATTCTCCTGCTCGGCATTTTCCCACGCACCGAAAACTTCACCGCGCAGCGCGGCAAGCTCACGCAGATCAACCAGGTGCTCGCCAAGCTGGACGACGGCAAGAACGTCCACTACCTCGACATCGGCCATTGTTTCCTGACCCGCGACGGCATCCTGCCCGCCGACATCATGCCCGACTACCTGCACCTCTCGCCCAAGGGCTACCAGATGTGGGCCGACGCCATCGAACCGAAGCTCGCCGAGTTGCTGGGCGAGAAGAAATAGAGACGGCGGCGCGCGGGCCAAGGCGGACGGTGGGCGGCCACCGGTGATGATGCCGTGGGGAAATTGTTCCCGCAGATTCAGGAAGACCGCAGATGGAGAATCAAAATCTGTGGCCGCTCTGAATCTGTGGGAATTTATTGGGGAGCAGTAAATTGGCGCGCTGATTTCCAAGTCGGCGCGGTGTGGAGCGAGGCTCTGTCGAGCCTATCATCTGCAAGCACGGGCATCTTTTCCTTCCCGCGGAGTGGATGCTCACTTCATTCGCCTCGCTGCGCTCGAAATGGTGCTCGACGGAGTCTCGCTCCACTGTCCGCGCGCGTCCGAGTTGCATTATCGCGCGGCACTGGTGGATTTGTGCGCGCACTCTGCGGTTGCCAGTGAATCCGCGAGGGGGGCAAAGTCGTCCACATCACTCTTATGAAAACTCGACTCTTGTCCGCGTGCCTGCTCGTCGTCTGCGCCACGCTTTTTGCCGCCGAGGCTCCGCTCCGCATTTTCATCAAGGCCGGGAAGAAAACTCACGGTCCCGAGGGCAACGGCGTCCATGATCACCCGAAGTTCCTAGGCGACTGGCAGAAGCTGCTCACCGAGCGCGGCGCAGTGGTGGACGGCAAGATTGGTTTTCCCACCGCCGAAGAACTGGAGAAGACGGACGTGCTGCTGTTCTACAGCGAGGAAGCCGGGCGCATCGCCGAGGCGGACCGCGCGAACCTCGACAAGTTCCTCAAGCGCGGCGGCGGCATCGTGGCGCTGCACGACTCGGTCTGCGGCAATGACGCGCAGTGGTGGAAGACGATCATCGGCGGCGCGTGGGAGCATGGCTATTCCAAGTGGCTCGAACATGTCGTGCCGATTTACTACACGGCGGAACCGAACCCCATCATCGCGGGCGCGTCGAACTTCGAGTTCGACGACGAGATTTATTACGACCTGCACATGATGCCGGACGTGAAAGTTCTCGCCGGCTCGTGGACGCCCGACAAACGCAACACCAAGGGCGGCCGCCAGATGCAGCACATCTACGACGTCTCGCCGCAGATGTGGACTTACGAGACGGGCAATCATCGCGCGTTCGTGGCCATTCCCGGTCATCACTACAAGTCGTTCAACCTGCCGCATTTTCGCTCGGTGCTGTTGCGCGGCATCGCGTGGGCGGGCAAGCGCGATGTGAATTTGCTGACCAAGCCGGAAGAACTCGCCTCCCTGCGCTACCCCGAAGGAGGCCCGACCTCGCCCGCGCTCGCCGGCAAAAAATTGGAACTGCATCCCGACTTCGAGCAGAAGATCGTGGCCCACGAGCCGCTGGTGAACAAGGTCATGAACATTGACTGGGACCCGGCGGGCAACATGTGGGCGGTGGAAACGCCCGAGTATCCGAACGGCCGGCGCGGCATTCGCAACGATCAAAAAGGCGCGGAGTGGAAAGACCACGGCGGTCTCGTGGCCGAGGCCGGCAAACAGGATCGTCCCGCGCGCGACCGCATCAGCAAATTGATCGACACGGACGGCGACGGCGTGGCCGACAAGAAGGAAGTTTTCTACGAAGGTCTCGAACTCGCCACCAGCTTCGTCTTCCACCGCGACGGCGTGATTGTCTCGCAGGCACCGGACATTCTCTGGCTGCGCGACAAAGACGGCGACGGCAAGGCGGAAACGGTCGAGAAGCTCTACACCGGCCTCGGCACCAGCGACACGCACGCGGTGATCAACAATTTGCGCTGGGGTTTCGACGGCTGGATTTACGCCACGCACGGCTACAGCGGCGGACGCGTGCGCTCGCCGGATGGCGCGAAGGACTTTGGTCTCATCGGCTCGGGCGTGGTGCGCTTCAAGCCGGACGGCAGCGCGTTCGAGCAGTATTCATCGAAGAACGGCAACACTTGGGGCCTCGACATCACCAGCGACAACGAGGTGCTGTTCACCCAGCCAACGAGCAATGAAATTCTCAACCACGTCGTGCTCGCGGAATATGTTCTCGCCAAGGGCCGCGTGAAGAACGCGACCAGCTTCAAGGCCGTCATCCGCGACCGCGCGTCGAACCCGCTGATCAAGGCGGAGAACCTCGCCTACGTGCAGATCGATCTCGTGGGCAAGTTCACGGCGGCGGCGGGCTGCGCGATTTACGAGGGCGGAGCGTGGCCGAAGGAATGGAACTACGGCTACTTCACCACTGAGCCGACCATCAACATCGCGCATCACGAGGCGGTGAAACCGGACGGCGTGACCTTCGCGGCGAACATGACACGGCCCGAGGAATTCATCGGCGGACGCGACCCGTGGTATCGCCCGATCGAGACGCGCGTCGGCCCGGACGGCGCGCTCTACATCATTGATTTCTACAACCAGGCCGTGATCCACAACGACACGCGCGGCCCGAAGCACAACGGTGTGAACGCCGCCGTCCGCCCGGACCGTGATCATTACTTCTCCCGCATCTGGCGCGTGCAGCACAAGCAGGCGACCAAGGTGCCGGTGCCGGATTTGAGCAAGGCCTCGGTGAACGAACTCGTCGTCGCGCTGGAAAGCCCGAACAAGCCCACGCGCTTCACCGCGCATCGTTTGCTCGCGGAAAAATCAGGCGAAGAAGTCATGGCCGCGCTGAAGAAACCGCCGACGACATCGGAAGCGCCCGCTTGGACCCATCGCCTCTGGCTCATGGCCAACGCCGGCAATCTGCCGGACTTCATCCTGTCCGCGGGCGTGAAGCACGCGAACACGGATGTCCGCAAGAACGCGCTGCGTGTCGCCGCGCTGCGGACCACGCCGCCCGACAACGCCACCAAGCAGGCCATTCTGCGCAACACCACGGACGCGAACGCGCGCGTGCAATTGGAAGCCATCGTCGCCTTGGGCGCGTTCCCGGTGGATGACGCGACGGCCTCCGCGCTGGTGAACATTTATCCTGCGGCGGCCAACAACTGGATCGAGTCCGCCATCGCCGGCGTGGCCTCGAAGAATCCGCAGGCGTTTCTCGCCGCCGTGTTGAAGACCGAGCAACCCGCTGACTACGCCTCTCTCGCCGCCGTGCTCACCACGCAGGTCGCGCAGAAATCTGAAACCGATCCTGAGCAGGCCGCTGCCGCCGTCATCGCCGTGGCGAATGCGCCGGCCAGCGCGGACGGATTGAAGGCCGCAATTTTTGAATCGCTCGCCAAGGCGCTCAAGCCCGCGACCGTGCCGAAATGGTCGGAGGAATTGCGCGGCGCATTCGGTACCACGCTCAAGTCGGCGAACCCCGCCGTGCCCGCGTCCGCGCTGCCGCTGATCGCGCGCTGGGACAAAGGCGGCTCGATGTCCGCCGACGTGAATTCACGCGTGCAGGACTTGCTCGCCAAGCTGGGCGATGCCGGCCAGCCGGATGATCAGCGCGCGCAAGTCGTGGGCAGCCTGCTGGGGGTGCGTCAATTGAACGCCGAGATCGTGCCGAGCGTGGCGAAGATTGTCGGCTCGACCGCGTCGCCGGAGTTGCAGCGTCGCACCATTGACCTGCTCGGCGCGACGGGCGACGCGGGCGTCGGCCCGGC
>JANOAY010000140.1:0-7436 GCA_031411375.1 Pedosphaera sp.
CGCAAGATGCGGACGGAGAAAATTCGCGATGTGGAATTCACCGTCGTCATCGTGGACGCGCAGGAGATGGTGAAGTCACTGCCGCAACTCACGCCCGGCACCAAAGCACCGTCTGCCGCTGAGCCGGCCACCCCGCGCGTCGTCGAGTGGGTCATCGGCCAGTCCGGCTCGCTGCTCGTCGTGAGTGACACGGCGAAGGACGTGGAGAAAGTCCTCGCGGCCCAATCCGGCACGGGGACCGCGACGCTCGCGGGCCAGGCCGCGTTCGCTTCGGGCGCAGGTTCGTTCCGCGACGCGCAGGGCTTCGCGTGGATCAACGTGAAGCCCATCATGGCCACGCTCGCGCGCCAGCCGGCCCGCCCCGCCGAAGGAACCAGCACGCTCGCCGGATTGCCCACGATGGATAAACTGCTCGGGGCCTTTGGCCTGCAAGGAGTGCAGTCGCTCGGTTTCCAGTGGCAGCAAACCGCCGACGGTTCCACCACGTTGCTCGACGTGCGGGTGCCGGAAAAGGATCGCAAAGGTCTCTTCCAAATGCTCGCGCTGCGTCCGCTCGACGCCGCCGCGCCCGCGTTCATCCCCGGTGACGCGGTGAAGTTCAGCCGCTGGCGCATTGATTTGCAGTCGGCGTGGACCGTGCTCGAATCCATGCTGCTGGAAGTTTCGCCGCAGTACGCGGGCTTCTCGAAACTCATCCTCGACACGGCGGGCAAGGACAAAGACCCGTCCTTTGATTTTCGCAAACAGCTTCTCGCCAATCTCGGCGACGACATCATCACCGCCGAGTGGCCGGTCACGGTCACGAATTCTCCCGGTGCGACCTCCGCCGTTCCCGGCCTCACGTTCATCGGCTCGAAGAACGCGCCGCAGATGGCGGCTTCGCTGCGCGCCATCACCAGCATCTTTCCGCCGGAGATGATCCAGTATCAGGAGCGCGATTTCGCCGGACGCACGGTGTATTCCGTGCTGCTGCCCTCGATGAACGCCGATTACAAACCGTTGCCCATCCACTACGCCGCCAGCGGTTCCTACGTCGTGATGTCCAAAGACGCGCGCGCGTTGGAAAATTATCTGCGCGCCGACGCCACCAACGCCACATCGCTGCGCGCACGCCCCAGCGTGAAGGAAGCCGCGTTGCGCGTCGGCGGCACGGGCGGAGGCTACTTCTCCTATCAGAACCGGCTGGAACTGGCGCGCGCGGCCTTTCAATCCGCCACCAACGATTCCTCCGCGCTCGCCGAGGCGCTGGGCGCGGGCCAGTTCATGACGGTGCTGGGCCTGCTCGGCGGCGAAGGTTCTTCCACCGCTGATTTGCTGGAGCCGAAACTTCTCCCGCCCTTCGAGAAGGTCGCGAAATATTTTCACCTCGACGTGAGTTCCATCGGCGTGACGCCCGAGGCCATCACGTTCAAGACGTTCACGCCCACGCCGCCCGCGCTGCGGAAGTAAGCCAGCTTCCGTAACGCCGGCTTTCCAGCCGGCAGGTTGGAAGGTTTTCTAACCTCCCGTTGCCAACCGCCGCGTCCACCGACGGGAGACTGGAAAGCCTCCCAACCTGCCGGCTGGAAAGGCGGCGTTACGGCGGGACGTCTGGGCCCAGTCTTGAACGCTTGCCGCCGCGTCGGTACGTTCGCGCCATGTTTCGCCCCGTTGTTTTCGTGATGTTGTTTTGCGCCGCCGTGCTTTCGATGCGCGCGGCGGATGAAAAGTCCGCGCTCATCGCCAAAGGCAAACTGCTGTATCTCCAGCACTGCGTCATTTGCCATCAGGGCGCGGGGCAAGGCACGCCGGGGACTTTCCCGCCGCTCGCCAAGGCCGACTACCTGATGGCGAAACCGGAGAACGGCATCCGCGCGGTGGTTGAGGGATTGTCGGGGCGCATCACGGTCAACGGCTCGAATTACAACAACACCATGCCGCCCATTCTGCTGACCGACGATCAGGTCGCGGCGGTGCTGACCTTCACGCGCAACACCTGGGGCAACGAGAGCGACGCCATCACGCCCGCGCAAGTCACCACGGTGCGTGCGAAGTCGCGGTTCAAAACTTACGACGCGCTGAAAGCCGCCGCCGATTACGCGCCGCTGCCCAAGCCGCCGGAAGGTTTCACCATCCGCGAAGTCACGCGCTTCACCGAGAATCCCATCAAGCTCGCGGTGAAACCCGGCGCGCGTGAACTCTACATGGTCAGCGGACCGGGGAACATCTGGCGCGTCGAGACGAGCGGGCGCACCACGCAGGTGTTGCGCGGCGAAGATTATCTGGAGCCGAAACGCGGCGGGGCGGATGTGCAGGGCTTCGCCTTCGACAAGACCGGACGTCTCTTCGTCAGCTCGAATCGTCGCTTGGAAAAAACGCAGCCGCTCGTGACCAATGAAGTCACCATCTATCGCAGCGTGAGCGCGGCGAAGCCTTTCGTGATGGAGCCGTATCTGCGCGTGTATTACCCGTGGGGTGTCGGCGGATTTAATCACGGCGCGAACCACGTCGCGCAGGGGCCGGACGGGTTCATCTACGTTTCGAGCGGCGCGCGCACCGATGGCAACGAGCCGGGCAGCAACCCGCGTTACTACAGCGGCGGCGAAGTCCCGCTCAGCGCGTGCGTGTGGCGCTTTCCGGCGGACGGCGCGACCGCCCCGGAGATTTTCGCCAGCGGCCTGCGCAACGCCTTCGGCTTCTGCTGGAATGAACGCGGCGAAATGTTCGCCACCGACAACGGCCCCGACGCGGACATGCCGGAGGAATTGAACGTGCTGGAACGCGGCCAGCATTACGGCTTCCCGCTCCAGTTCGGCGCTTCGACCAACAAGCCCTACGCCTACACGCCGGAGACGTCACCGGGGCAGACGTTCACCCGACCGGTCGTGAATCTCGGCCCGGCCGGCCGCCCCGACGGGGAAAACATTTCCACCTTTCACCCGCACTCGTCGCCGGCGGGACTCATCTATTGCGACGACACGTTTCCCGCGAGCCTGCGCGGCAGCTTCCTTGTCACGCGCTACGGCAACTTGCTCAAGCGCGATCCGGACGTGGGCTTTGACCTCCTCCAGATGCGCGTGCAGAAAACCGCGACCGGCTACGAGGCGCAGACCACCACCTGGCTCGCGCCCCTCGCGCGCCCCATCGACGTGGTCATGCACCGCGGCGCGATCTACGTGCTCGAATACAGCCGCCCGCTGAACCACAAGGGCGACGTGCCGATGCTGCCGGGAAGGTTGTTGGAACTGCGGGCGAAGTGAATTTCTAGTGGGCTGGAAAATTTACGACGAGTCCAGGCCAATAACCGATTGAAACTTCACCTGGCCCACTGCGTCTCTGACCCAAACCGAGAGTGACATTTCCGGGACGGAACGCACACTCGCACCCGAACACCATGAAATTTGTCTCAGTCGCACGGACGCTGGCCTGGCTGGCGGCCCTTGTTTTTTTTGGCGCGAGCTGCTCGAAAGAGGGCGGCACGAAATCCGCCGGTGATGCACTCAAGGCCGCACGCAAGGCCGTCACCAACGAATATCACGGCGTGCAGGTCGTGGACGAATATCAGTGGCTGGAGAATGCCGCCGACCCCGCCGTGAAAAAGTGGAGCGCCGCGCAAAACGCCCACGCGCGCACTCAGCTCGACAAACTGGAGACGCGTCCGCTGGTGCAGGATCAACTCACGCGGCTCGTGGCCAAGACGTCGCCGAACTACTCGTCGCTGGCGTGGCGCGGCGGGAAATTGTTCCTGATGAAGTTTCAGCCGCCCGCGCAGCAGCCCGTGCTCATCACGCTCGATTCCCCGACGAACCTCGCGTCGGAGAAGGTCGTGCTTGATCTGAACAAGTTGAGCGCGAGCGGCGCGGTGAGCATCGACTGGTTTGTGCCTTCTCCGGACGGGAAGCTGGTCGCGGTGTGCCTCTCGGAGAACGGCAGCGAGGACGGCACGCTGCATTTCTACAACAGCGAGACGGGCGCGGCGTTGCCGGACAAACTGCCCCGCGCGCAGTATCCGACCGGCGGCGGCAGCGCGGCGTGGAACGCGGACGGCAGCGGAATTTTCTACACGCGCTATCCGGCGAAGGGCGAGCGGCCCGAGGCGGACGCGCATTTCTATCAGCACATTTATTTTCACAAGCTCGGCACGCCGGCGGAGCAAGACACTTACGAATACGGGAAGGAATTTCCGCGCATCGGGGCCATCGAACTGGAGGCGAGCATGGACGGGAAGCACCTGCTCGCGAGCGTGGCGAACGGCGACGGCGGCGAGTTCGCGCACTATCTCCGCAACACGCGTGGCGAGTGGAAACAGATCGCGCGCCATGAGGATCAGGTGAAGCACGTCGAGTTCGGCCGCGACCCGCTCTACATCGAATATGGGCGCGACGATTCGCTCTACCTGCTGTCCACGAAGGACGCGCCGCGGGGGAAAATCCTGCGCGTGAAACTGAGCGCGCCTGATCTCACTTCGGCCAAAGTCGCCATCGCCCAAACCACGAACACGATTGCGGATTTCAAGCCCACCGCGAGCGGCATAGCGCTGGTCTATCTGCGCGGCGGGCCGATGCAGTTCGTGTATCACGACTTCCTGAACGACCAGTTGAACGGACCGAGCAGCCGTTCGGATCGTCCTGGTTTCCGCACGCCCACCTCCGTCGGCCAGATGCTGGTGACGCGCGGCGATGAAGTGTTGTTCCGCGCAGAGACGTACACCGCGCCGTTCGCCTGGTGGAAGTTTGACGCCAATAAATCGCGCGACAACGCCGAGGCCACGGCGCTGAAAGGCACTTCACCCGCGTCCTTCGATGACATTGAAGCCGTGCGTGTGACGGTGAAATCAAAGGACGGCACGTCGGTCCCGATGACACTCATCAAGCGCGAAGGCACGCGGCTGAACAGCGACAATCCCACGCTGCTTTACGGCTACGGCGGCTACGGCATCAGCCTCACGCCGCGCTTCGATGCGACGCGGCGCGTGTGGTTCGACCAGGGCGGCGTGCTGGCGATTGCGAATCTGCGCGGCGGCGGCGAGTTCGGCGAGAAGTGGCATTCGTCCGGCAACCTCACGAACAAGCAGAACGTGTTCGATGACTTCGCGGCCTGCGCCGAGTGGCTGGTGAAATCAAATTACACCAAGCCGGAGAAACTCGCCGTGCAAGGCGGCAGCAACGGCGGCCTGCTCATGGGCGCGATGCTCACGCAGCACCCGGACGCGATGAAGGCGGTGGTGGCGCAGGTCGGCATCTTCGACATGCTGCGCGTGGAGCTGGACCCGAACGGTGAGTTCAACACCACGGAGTTTGGCACGGTGAAAAACGCGGAACACTTCCGCGCGCTGCACAACTATTCGCCGTATCATCGCGTGCAGGACAGCAACGCGTATCCCGCCGTGCTGCTGATGACCGGCGAGCACGACGGACGCGTGAACCCGGCGCACTCGCGCAAGATGACCGCGCGCCTGCAAGCGGCCACGGCGTCGAAGGAGCCGGTGCTGCTTCGCACCAGTTCCACCAGCGGCCACGGCATGGGCACGTCGTTGAACGAACGCGTGGAGCAGCTTGCGGATGTTTACAGCTTCCTGATGGAGAAACTCGGCGTCGATTACACGCTGGTCGAGCGCGGGCCGTTGAGCGGCGGTGTGACGCCGACCTCCGTGGCGGTGAAGGGCAAGGTCGCGCGCGAAGGAATGTCTGTGCGGCTGGCGGTGAGTCAGAACGCGTTGCTGACTTCGCCGACGTTCACGGCGGCGGTGACATCGGACACAAATCACAACAACGTGGTCGCGTTCGAGGTGAACAACCTGAAGCCCGACACGCAGTACTACTACGCGCTGGAGATCAACGGGCGGCTCGACCGCAAGACGCGCGGCCAGTTCAAAACTTTTCCCGCGCCCGGCCCGGCATCGTTCACGTTTGCCTTCGCCTCGTGCGGGCGCACCGGCTCGACGCGCAACATCTTCGACCGCATCCGCGAGCAGCAGCCGCTCTTCTACATGAACATGGGCGACCTGCATTATCAGGACATCAACACCAACCGCCCGTCGCTCTTTCGCGCGGCCTACGACGCGGTGCTCGCGTCGCCGCAGCAGGCCGACCTCTACCGTTCCACGCCGCTGGTTTACATGTGGGACGACCACGATTACGGCGGAAACAATTCGAGCAAGAAATCCAAGTCGCACATCGCGGCGCGCAGCATTTACGAGGAATACATTCCGCACTACGCGTTTCACGATCCCGCGATGGATGCGCCGATCAATTACTCGTTCGTCGTGGGCCGCGTGAAATTCATCATCACCGACCTGCGCTCCGAGCGCGACGAGCCGAAGATCAAAGACGACGCGAAGAAGTCGTTGCTGGGCGCGGAGCAGAAGAAGTGGTTCAAGGACGAGTTGCTCGCCGCGAACGGCAAATACCCGCTCATTTTCTGGATGACCTCCGTGCCGTGGATCGGCGAGCGCGGCAAAAGTCCCTACGGCACGCTGAAGACGAACGTGTTCGGCTACGTGCATCACACGCAGTCCAACTTGTTCAACGCCCGCACCAACCGCGTCGGGCGGAATGCGAGCACGAACACCAACGCCCCCGGCGGCAACAACAACCCGAACGGCGGCGGTGGCGACGAGGATCACTGGAGCGCGTTCACCTTCGAGCGGCGCGAGATCGCGGACTTCATCAAGGCCAACAAGATCTCCGGCGTCGCCATCCTGCATGGCGATTCGCACATGATGGCGGCGGATGACGGGAGCAACGCGGATTACGCCACCGGCGGCGGCGCTCCGATTCCGGTGATGTGCGGCGGACCGCTGGATCAGAACCCGTCGCTCAAAGGCGGGCCGTACAGCCAGGGCGTGTATCGCGTGCGCGACCGCGACGGCGAGAGCGGCTTCGGGCTGATTCGCGTCGAGGATCGCGGCCACGAGATCGCCGTGGATTACTCGGGCCGCAACAACACGAACAAGACGACCATCGCGTTGAAATTCACCGTGCCCGCCACCAAGCCGTGAAACATTTTTCGCTGAAGGAGAAACGATTTATGAAACTGCATTTTACCCGGACCGTTTTCGTTCTCGCCGCGCTGGCGCTGACGCCGCTCGCGAGCCGCGCCGCCGAGGCCAAGCCGCGCCCGCCGCTCGACGGCACCTGGCGCTGGGACTTCGCGATGCCCGACTCCGGCGTCGCGAAACCGACGCTGCGCGTGAAGACCGAGGACGACGGCCAACTCACCGGCACCGCGCGCTTTCGCTCCGGCTCGTCCACGCCGGTGAAGAATCTGAAGCTCGCCGGCGACCAGGTGAGCTTCGACGTGGAGCGCGAGCGCGACGGCGAGAAGGCTGTCACGCAGTACCGCGGCACGCTGCGCGGCGATCAAATCACCGGCAAAATCATTTCCAAATGGACCGGCGCAGAGCAGAGCTACGACTGGACGGCCTCGCGCTTTGCCGACATCGAGGGCGTGTGGAA
>JANOAY010000141.1:0-2353 GCA_031411375.1 Pedosphaera sp.
TCATCCCTTCCCGCCGTGCTGGAAGCCGGCGCTCCAAAGAAGCGGCGCGTCGGCTTCATCTCCGGCTGCGTGATGAATGTTCTGTTCGGCGAAACAAATGAAGCCAGCGTTCAACTGCTCACCGCCGCCGGCTGCGACGTGGTCACGCCGCGCACGCAAGGCTGCTGCGGCGCGCTCTACGCCCACGGCGGCAATCTCGACGAGGCCCGCGCCTGCGCGCGACGCAACATTGCCGCCTTCGAGCAACAAGACCTCGACGCCATCATCATCAACGCGGCGGGCTGCGGCTCCACGTTGAAGGAATACGGACACTTGCTCGCAAACGATCCGGCGTGGGCCGCGCGCGGGAAAGCGTTCAGCGCGAAGGTGAAAGACCTGACCGAAGTGCTGCCGAAGTCCGAAGTCCAAGGCCCAACGTCCAAGTTCGTCACGTATCACGACGCCTGCCACTTGTGCCATGCCCAGCGCATCACGAAGCAGCCGCGCGAACTCATCAAGGCCGTCGTCGGAAAAAACTTTGTCGAGTTGCCAGAGTCAGAAGTCTGTTGCGGCAGCGCTGGCAGTTACAACCTGACCGAGCCGGAAATGGCCGAGCGGCTTCAGCGACGGAAGATTGAGAACATTCTCCAGACCGGCGCGCAGGTCGTCGTTACCACCAATCCCGGCTGCTTGATGCAGATTCGGGCCGGGTTGAAGAAGGCGGGCGCGGAACACATCACCGCGCTGCATATCGCGGATTTTCTGGCGGAAAACGCCGGCCGTGATGGACGCGAATCGTAGAAAAGAGAAAGGCCGGACAACAGGTCCGGCCTTTTCACACACGCCGCACTCTGAGAACGAAGTGCAGCAACAACCTGGACAGACTAGCCGGGAACCTGTCCCCGACCAGTCGCCAGTTGTGGGGACAGGGCCGCGCCGCCGGGAGGGCAACGCGACGAGATGAGCGGTGCGGCGGCGGCGGGGAAACATCAAACTCCAAATCCCACCTCCAAACACCAAATTCCAACGGGGCCCGCCCCATCAAAGCTCATGCTATGGCGCGATTTACTCCGGCGGCACTGGAGCGCGGCGCTTAGGCCGCTTCACTGCGCGAAACTCCGGCGCGCTTCGCTATTTCAATGCCTCGGGCTGGTGGACGTTGAAGCGGCCTGAAGTCCGCGCTCCCTCACGCCGCACACCTTGGAGTTTGGAATTTATTTGGGATTTGATCTTTGGGATTTGGAATTTGAAGCTCGCCCGTCGCGTGAAACAGCCACTCGTTGCGGTGGCCCTCTGCTATGGGGCGGGCGTGGTTCTGGGGCACTTCGTGGAAGCGCCGCTGGTTGCGGGCTTCACTGTCGCCATCGCGCTCACGCTCGCGGCCTTCTTCTCGAACCGCTTGCGCCCGCTCCTGCTCCCGCTCCTGCTCGTGCTCACCGGATGGCTGAATCTCAGCACCCGCACCGCCCTGCTCTCGCCGCATGACTTGCGAGTTGTGTTCACCCGCGACGCCCAACTCGTGACGGCGCGCGGGCGCATCATCAGCACGCCAGTGGAAAGAGTCTCGACGCGTCGAGACAAAGAATTCTGGCACGCATTGGCGGAAGTCGAAGTGAGTGAAATCAAACTCCGCAATGGCGAATGGCAGCGCACCTACGGACGCGCCATGTCACGAACGTCGGGGCATCTCGCCACGAATGTCTTTGTCGGCACGACCATCGAAGTCACAGGCGTCGCGCTGCGCCCGCCACTGCCGGTGGCCGAAGGCGTTTTCGACTACGCGCGCTACTTGAACCAGCGCGGCATCCACTACGAACTGAAAGTTGAGTCAGAGAAAGAGTGGCGCGTCATCGGCGACAAAAGTTCGCCGCCCTTCTCGGACCGGTTCCGCGCCTGGGGACAACGGACGCTCGCGCGCGGTTTGCCCGAGCAGGACGAATCGCTGCGCCTGCAATGGGCCATGCTCCTCGGCTGGCAGACGGCGCTGACGGCGGAAGTCTCCGAGCCGTTCATGCGCTCCGGGACGATGCACATTTTCGCGATCAGCGGACTGCACATCGCGCTCATTGCGGGCATCTTCGTCATGCTGCTGCGCGCGCTGGCGGTGCCGCGCGTGGCGTGCGGACTCCTCGTGATTCCTCTGCTCTGGTTCTACACCGGAGCGACGGCCTGGCAGCCGTCGGCCATACGTTCCGCCGTGATGATGTCCGTGATCCTCTTCGGCTGGTCGCTGAAGCGTCCGACGGATTTGCTGAACTCTCTGGCGATGGCGGGCTGCGTGATTCTCGTCTGGCAGCCGGAGCAGTTGTTCCAAGCGGGCTTTCAACTTTCGTTCTTCGTCGTGCTGAGCCTGGCGATCCAGTTGCCGTTCGCG
>JANOAY010000142.1:0-5540 GCA_031411375.1 Pedosphaera sp.
GCCGAGCCCTTCCGCCGCGTGCGTGCTGAAGCGCATCTGATATTTTTCGAGGCCGAAGATTTTGAAATACTTCAGATACATGTCGTTCACGGCGCGGAACTCGTCGGCGAACTGCTCCTCGGTGCAATAGATGTGCGCGTCGTTCATGTTGAGCGAGCGCACGCGCATGAGGCCGAACAACTCGCCGCTCTGCTCGTAACGATAGCAAGTGCCGTATTCCGCGAGACGCAACGGCAGGTCGCGATAACTGTGCGGCTCAGCCGCAAAAATGCGGTGATGATGCGGGCAGTTCATGGCCTTGAGGTAATAGCTCTCCGGCTCGCCCAGCCGTTTCAGTTGCTCGCGCGCGGCGGTGAGTTCGTTGAAGGCCGCAGTGATTGCCGCCGGCGCGGTTCCGGCCTTGACGGCTTGTTCTACCAAATCAATTTCCTGTGCTTTCGCGATGACAGACATGCCGATGGAATATCGCCGCGCGCGCATCAAAGAAACTTCAATCTTCAAACTCGCTCCCGACGGCCCGTCCGCTCGCGGCAGCCTTGGGCTGCTTCTGAATGGCTTGGCCGCGTGCGCTAATTGATCCTTCAGTGGCCCGGATACACCACGACGCGCGTGGTCGCGTTCAGGCGGATTTCCTGGGCGGCGCGGGCGGGTTTCGGACTCACCGTGACGTGGCCGAAATCCCACTCGGCTCCGGCAGGCGTTTTCCAATCCGGCCAATAGAGCGAGGGGCCGGAGGGCGACGCATGCAGGCGCGCCGCCAGTCCGCGCGACTCGGAAACATTTTCCGACCACGCGAGGAATTCCGTCGCGGGATGACCGGGAATCAATCGCTCCAGTTTCAGCGGCGCGGTGACGGCAGGATTTTTTGTCATGGGCTGCGCGGCGCGCAGGAGGCGGGCGAGGTCGGGAGTGTTCTCAAGTGATGGAGCAGAATTTGTCCGGGCGAATTGCCAGCCATCAGTCGTGAGATGCGAGAGCGTCATGCTGTCCGCCAGCGGTTCCATCGAGTGCCACGGCTGATGTTCGCGGAAGTATTTTGCGCCGCGTTGTTGCGCGGTGAGTTGCGTGAGCGCGCGGGCGAAACGGGCGCAGGCCAGCGCGTACGTGTCCGCGTCGCCGAGGCGGTAGGCGAAGCGGGCGGTGCCGAGGGCGTCCGTGACCTGCGACAGCGGCAGGCGGCCTTCGCGCGCGAAGGCGGCCCACGATGAACCGGCGCTGTTGAGAAACTCGGCCCGGAGCGCGGGCCAGTGCGCGCGAGCTTTTTCCCAATCACCGCTGGTGTGCGCCTGCTGCCACACGTCGTAACTGACCGCGCGAACAGTGTTGCTCCCGCCGAGGTCCGCCAGCTCATGCACGTAGCGCAGCACCGGCAGCGTCACGTCGTACCCGTCCGCATCCTGCACGCCGTAAAACGGGCCGTAGGGCGTGGCGATCTCCATGTCGAAGGGTTTGGCGGAAAACTCGGCGGGAAATTTTTCCTGATACGCCAGCGCCAGCACCGGACTGACCGGGGCGAGCTTCAAGTGCTCCGTGTTCCAATCATCGTTCCACGAGAGCCAGCGGAAGGAGGAGCGCAGCGTGACAGAATCATGCGCGCGGTCCACGGAGTAGCTCTCGTCGCAGGCGATGGGAAATTCCCGCAGTGCGCTGGCCCAGAAGCGCGCGCGCGACAACGGATCGGCGGGCAAGGCGAGGTGCCATTCCCAGGTGAGCACGCGCTTCTTCTTTTCGCGCGCCTGCACGAACGGATGCAACCGCATGGCCTCGGGCATGGACTTGTCGTAGCCGTAGAGCGGAAGCAGCGCGGCATAACCCGCGTGGTTGGTGAAGTTGAGTTGCAACCCGTTCGTGGTGAATTCGATGGAGGACGGGCGATGCTGAAGCGTGAGGAAGAACGGCGCGTCCCAGTTCGTCCAACCGCTCGCGCCCGCCCACCAGACGACGAACCACGACTCGCGCATCCGCGCCGGATCAATTTTCTCGCCGGGTTTGAAAATCTTCGGCCCCTGCTGAGTGGAGAAACAAACATAGCTGGGTGCGCCGAGTCCGGTGGCCGTGTCCGGGACGAAGAACGAGAGCGTCTTCGCGTTTGCGTGGAAGAGCGTGGCGGGACTGAGCGCGGATTCCATGACGGCGAGCGCGCCATTCGTCCACGCCGACGGCGCGGATTGCTCCAGACGCACGGGCGCGGCCAAACCGACGCCATTCGTCAGAGGACCATACAGTCCGGTGGCGGGGGATTCTGTGTTCGGTTGGCACCCGACCATCAGCACCGCTCCCGCCACCAGTGAAATCAAACTTCGCGTCACGCGCGAAGACTACCGGGCGAGTGCAGTCGCCGACAACCAGAGCTTCACTCCCCGCCCGACTTAACGGAGCGGCGCTTTCGGCGGCGGCTGTTGTCCGGGCGGGTTGCCCGGCAAGCCCGGCGGGTTTCCAGGCAGGCCCGGGGTATTGCCCGGCAGACCGGGAGTGTTTCCCGGCAGACCCGGCGGCGTGGTCGGCACTTGGTTGGGTGGAATTCGGTTTGGAGGAAATTGACCCGGTGGAACCTGGTTCGGAGGGATTTGTGCGGGCGGCACTTGATTCGGAGGGAACTGGCTCGGCGGCACCTGGCTCGGAGGATATTGAACTGGCGGAATCTGGTTTGGAGACACGCCGCCGGGGCGCAAGATACGCGGGTCGGTGTCGCCCGGGGGACGGGTGAAGCCCAGCACGCCGTTGGTCACGGAGGGCGTGCGATTTGTGAAGCCGGGCGCCTGATTGGTCAGGCCGGGGAAGCGATTCGTCCGGCCCGGCAGATTGTCGCGAGTGAGATTCGTCAACGGAGACGGTTCGAAAAGCGGGCGATTGTTGGTCACTTGCGCCATGGTTCCCACGGCGGCCAATGCGCTTAAAATTACCAGAGTCTTTTTCATGCGAACTCTTTAGCAACGGTCATGCCCGGATGAATTCGTGCGAACCAAAGGGGTTTCAGGATCGGGCGGCTCGGCGGGGCCAACCTCGTGCGGCAAGTTGCAACGCCATCAGGCGGAACGCGGCTTTGATTCTCGTGGTGTCAGGCCTTCTCGATGCCACACGACGGTTCTGAGTCTGGGAGCGCCGGCATCAGCGCAGGCCGAAATGTGTCAGCCCGGCCTGGCGCGACTTCTGACACCCGTTTCAGAAAGCGCGGACTTGCTCCAGCAGTCGCGTTCGGCTAACGTCCGCGCATTCCCACGCGTTCGAGTTCGATGGATTTTTTGTCGCAACGGCATTTTACAAGTTGCGAACGGCAGTCCGGCGGCTCGACGCTTGAGAGAGAAATCGTCACGAAGTTGCAACCAGTCCGGCACTTGCGCCGTCTGCGTCGCGATTCCGGGCAACCCAATAGAACCGATGCAGATGAACTGTATCCAATCGCCAGCAAGGTCGAACGATCACCGACCGGCGGGAGGATGCTGCGCACTGCGCGCGTTGGTGGACGGCGGCGACCCCAGGCCCGCACCGTTCAATCCGCTCCCCAGTTAATCACAATGAAACTAATCCGCTCCCTCCTCGTCGGCGTTTTCTGCGCCGCGTCGCTCGTGACTGCTCTGGCGCAACCGGCCAATGACCTTTTCGCGAATCGCTTCGTGATCAGTGGCACCTCGATCTCCACCAACGGAACAACGGCGGGGGCCGCCAACCGTGAAACGGGCGAGCCGGCACCCTTCAACTTTGGCGGAAACGGGCAGAGCCAGCAAACGGTCTGGTATGAGTGGACGCCGGTGTTCGCCGGCACGACGACGATTTCCATCAGCGGTAGCTACCGCGAAACCATCGCCGTTTACACAGGCACGGCCGTCAATGGGTTAAGTTTCATCAACGGGTCCAGCGCGGGAAATGGCGGCACCACGGCTTCATTTAATTTCACCCCCACCGCTGGAATCGCCTACAAAATCCAAGTCGGCGGACGCAACGGGGGCAACGGCACGTTCACCTTGGTCGTGAACCAGACCGTGTCCGGCCCGGGGGTCACGCTCACCAGTCCAGCGAACGGGCAAACTTTCACCAATCCCATCAACGTCGCCCTGAGCGCCACGGCCACACCAAACGGATCTCCGGTCACGAACGTGAGCTTCTTCCACAGCGGCAACGTGTTCATCGGGAACGACACGAGCGACCCTTACAATTTCACCTGGGTCAGCCCGGCACCGGGCAACTACTCGGTCACGGCGCAGGCCACGGACGATCTTGGCCGCACCACCACTTCCGGCGCGGCGAACATCATCGTGCGCCCGTTTGGATATTTTTCAGTCGCGCTGGTCGGCTCGAACAACATCACCGGCACGAACTCCTGGTGGCGTTACCTGGACAACGGCACCGATCAGGGCACGGCGTGGAGCGCGTGGGGTTTTGATGACAGCGCGTGGGCGGCGGGGCCGGGGCAGCTCGGCTACGGCGACGTGCCGCCGGATGAAGCCACCGTGGTCGCGGACGATGGCGTGCCTGGCTACACGGAGCCGCCGGCCGGCAACCGCTACGTGACCACTTATTTCCGGCACAGCTTCACGGTCACGAACGCCGCCGGGATCACCAACCTCATCGCGCGGTTTCAGCGGGACGACGGCGTGGTGGCTTATTTGAACGGCGTGGAAGTGATCCGCAACGGGCTGGCCGCCGGGCAGCTCTTCGACACGCTCGCCGCCAACGGACAAGATGATGGGCAGACGTTCTTCCCCACCAACATCAGTCCCGCGCTGCTGACCAACGGCGTGAATGTGTTCGCCGCAGAGATTCACCAGACCACCCTCGTGAGCAGCGACATCACCTGGTATCTCGAACTGACCGGCTCCGGCGCGTCCGGGAACGATGCGCCCACCGTGGCCATGACCAGCCCCGCCGAGGGCGCGGTCTTCACACCGGGCACGAACATCCTCCTCACCGCCACGGCGAATGACCCCGACGGCACGGTGACAAACGTGGCCTTCTACGCCGGCCTGACCAAGCTCGGTGACGACGCGAGCGCGCCCTTCTCGTTCACCTGGACGAACGTGGCGCAAGGCATTTACTCGCTCACCGCCGTGGCCTCGGACAACAGCGGCGCGACCGCAACCAGCACGCCCGGCGTCAACATCACGGTCAATGATTTCGTCATCGTCCCCGTGTCGCTCATCCCGACCGGCGCGGTGTGGAAGTATTTTGATCAAGGCGTGGACCAGGGCACGACGTGGAAGGAATCCGCCTTCAACGACGCGGGCTGGAGCAACGGCGTGGCCGAACTCGGCTACGGCGACACGGCGGATGGACGGCCCGAGGCGACCGTCGTTAGCTTCGGGCCGGACCCAAACAACAAGTATCCCACCACGTATTTCCGCCGCGCCTTCACGGTCACGAACGTCACCGCGATCACCAACCTCATCGTGCGCCTGATGCGCGACGACGGCGCGGTGGTGTACATCAACGGCACGGAAATCCGCCGCGACAATCTCCCGCTCGCCCCGCTCCCCATCGGCTACCTGACGAACGCGCTGGCCTCGGTGGGCGGCACGGATGAGTTTGCGTTTTTCTCCTCCACG
>JANOAY010000143.1:0-2036 GCA_031411375.1 Pedosphaera sp.
GGGGCAGCGCGCGCGCGTCGCGGATGACGGCGCCAGTCTCCGCGTCGCTCGTGATGGAGTAGCCGCGTTCAAGAATCTTTTCCGGCGAGAGCAGGCGCAGGCGGGTTTCCAATGCGCGGAATTCACGACGCTTCGTTTCCAAAGCCCGCCGCGCGTGCTCGGGCAGACGGCGCGCGTGCTCAGTAAATTGCTCCCGCTGGGCCACAAGAAACTTTGAAAGCTGCACACGCGCCAGACGTTGCGCGAGCGCGCGGGTCGCAAGCTGATGCTGGCGAAAGGTCTGCACCGCGCTGCGGGCCAGCGCGCGCTGCGCGTCATCAAACTGCTGGCGACGCTGATTCAACTCGCGGCGCGGATGCACGCGGGCCAGGCGCGTGACGTGCCAGTGCAGTTGCTCGCGCTCGGCTTCGATTCGTTCGCGCACGAGCGTGAAGAGTTGCAAGGCGGACTGCGCCACCCACTCACGGCGGCGCATCATGCCTTCGGTCAGCAGTTCCGCCGCTGCGCTGGGCGTGGCCGCGCGCAGGTCGGCGACAAAATCGCTGATGGTGAAATCAATCTCATGGCCGACGGCGGAAACGACCGGCACGCGCGAATCAAAGACGGCACGCGCCACGACTTCCTCGTTGAACGCCCACAAGTCTTCGAGGCTTCCGCCGCCGCGCGTGATGAGTATGGCGTCGAGCGACTGGCCTTGGCCGCTCCACTCGTTCAACAGCTTCACCGCGCGCGCAATTTCCTCCGCCGCCCCCTGCCCTTGCACGCGGCACGGCGCGAAGATGATTTCCAATCCCGGATGCCGCCGCTCGATCACATGCAGCACGTCGCTCAACGCCGCGCCCGTCGGCGACGTAACGAGACCGAGCCGCTGCACGAGCGCGGGAATGGCCCGCTTGCGTTCGGGGGCGAACAAACCTTCTTCGGCGAGGCGCGCTTTCAGTTTCTCAAACGCCACTTGCAACGCGCCCATGCCTTCCAGTTCCACGCTGCTGACGATGAGCTGATACTGCCCGCGCGCCTCATACACCGTGGCGTCGCCTTGCAGCACCACCTTGCGGCCGTCCTGCAAAAACTGCCGCGCCCCGCGCGCCGCGTCGCGGAAGCACACGCAGGCAAGCTGCGCGCCCGCGTCCTTGAGCGAGAAATAAATGTGACCGCTGCTCTGCGCGCGCAGGTTGGAAATTTCACCCGTCACCCAGACCGTGCCCACGCGCTCCTCGATGAGCCGCCGCACGTTGCTGGTGATCTCGCTGACCGTCAGCACGCGCCGCAGTTCCTGCGTGGGAAAAAGTTCCCCGCTGAAGTCCCATTGCGATTTGGCTTTTGGCGGCATGAGGGATCAGGCGGGCTCGGGAGGCAGCGGCTCGGAGACGCGCTGGATACTCTCGGCGCGACCCGTGACGTTGTTGATTTCAATCAGCGCGCCTTGCAGCAGCACGCGCTCCTTGGCCACGGCGAAACGCTGCGGCGTGTTGGTGAGAAAGCGTCTGATGACCGGCTCGATCTCCCGCCCCAGCACGCTCTCGTGCGGGCCAGTGAAACCTGCGTCGCAAAGAAACGCCGTGCCGCCGGGGAAAATCTGCTCGTCCGCCGTCTGCACATGCGTGTGTGTGCCGACCACCGCGCTCACGCGGCCGTCAAGCATCCGGGCCAGCGCGATTTTCTCGGACGTGGCCTCGGCGTGCATGTCCACGAAGATGATGTTCGTGCGCTGGCGCAGGCGTTCGACTTCGGCGTGCGCGGCGGTAAAAGGATTTTCCAACTCACCCATGAAGACGCGGCCTTGCAAATTGATCACACCCACAGGCGGCAAACCTTCGCGATCCAAAACCGCGCTGCCGTGGCCCGGCGTGCCGGCGGGATAATTGCGCGGGCGCAGAAAGCGCGGCTCGTTCTCCAGCAGCCCGATGACTTCCTTCTGGTCCCAAAGATGATCGCCCGTGGTGATGAGGTCCACGCCCGCACTGAAGAGTTCGCTGGCTGTGGCCGGCGTGATGCCTGAGCCGCCCGCCGAGTTCTACCCGTTGGCGATGACG
>JANOAY010000144.1:0-9061 GCA_031411375.1 Pedosphaera sp.
GGTGTCGTCGCCATCAATGCCAATGATGAGCGACGCACCCATCAACTTCGCTCCGGCAGTGGCACACAGACCAATCGGTCCTTGGGCGAAGATCACCACGGCATCTCCGAGGCGAACCGGGGCGGCTTCCGCACCGGAAAATCCCGTCGAGGCAATGTCGGAGAGCAGGACCACTTGCTCGTCGGTCAGCTCATCAGGAATTTTCGCGAGGTTGGCTTGCGCGGAAGGTACGAGCAGATATTCCGCCTGCGCGCCGTTGATGGTGTTGCCGAACCGCCAGCCGCCGAGGGCTTCGTAGCCGTCGCCGTGGCCGCATTGCGAGAGGTGTCCGGACAGGCAGGCGCGGCATTGGCCGCAGGGAGTGATGGCGCCGACCAGCACGCGATCGCCAATCTCGTAGCCGGTGACGCCCGGCCCCAGCTCCTCGATGACGCCCACCGGCTCGTGGCCGATGATCAAGCCCGGCTTCACCGGATATTCACCGCGCACGATGTGGAGATCGGTGCCGCAAATCGTGGTCAACGTCACGCGGATCACCGCCTCGCCAATTCCAGCGTGCGGTCGCTTGACTTCTTCGACACGAATGTCGTTCGCGCCGTGAAACACGGTGGCCTTCATGTTTTTCATGGCTCAACTCGGTTCCGAAGTTCCCGCCCCGCCGGGCCACCGCCGCAGAACAAAAGTGAAAATGAAAACCGAGGCCGACCAGACGGTGATTCTTCACTCACCTTTCGCCTCGTCACGTACTGTGGCTGGTTCGTCATCCAACGGTTTTCCGAATCAATTCGCGCACCGCCAGCACCGCACACGACGCGTGGCGGACGACGCGCTCGGCGGTGCTGCCCAGCCAGACGTGTTTCAGACCCGAGTAGCCGTGCGTCGTGAGCACGACGAGGTCGGCCTTCAGCGATTTGGCCGTCTGGCAAATCGCCTCATGCGGCGTGCCTTCGCGGGCGACGCCGGAAACTTTCCCGCCGGTGGCTGCGCTCAGGTCCGCCGCCATGCGCGCCAAATCTATTTCGGCCTGCTGGATCGCGGGCACGATGGTCTGGCTGATCAGTTCCCCGCCCAACAGACGGTCTATGGGAAACAACTGCACGACGTGGAGCAGGACGACTTCGGCCCCGAACTCTTTCGCCAGCAGCGCGGCGTACGGCAATGCGTCCCGCGAGAGGTTCGAGAAATCAATTGGGACCAGAATCTTCTTGAGTCGGAATGCCGTCGCCGGACCGGGCCGTTTCGGCAAGTCCCGCGTGGGCACCGTGAGCACCGGACAAGGCGCGTGGCGCACGACCCGCTCGGCGGTGCTGCCCAGCCAGACGCGCTTCAACCCGGTGTGGCCGTGCGTGGCGATGACAATCAGGTCCGCCGCGCGCTCTCCGGCGGCGAGGGCGATTTCGTGGAATGGTTTTCCCGTCCGCACGACGGTGGTGACCTTCCCGGCTCCCTTGGCTTCCCGCTGCGCGAGGGCTTCCAGTTTGGTGCGTTCCACCTCGGCCACTTCGGCATCCGTGCGAGCCAGCAGCACCGCCTCCAGGCCGGACATGGACGAAGCCGTCTCGACCACATGCAACAACGTCACCGCCGCGCCCGTCTTCCCGCCCAGCGCCAGCGCATAACCCACCGCCGGCAGGGACTGCGCGGAGAAGTCGGTCGTGACGAGAATTTTTTGGAGGATGGGTGACGCGCCGGGCGTGACGCTCTTGCTTCGGACGCGGGCGGGCATTTTCTTCGTCTTCATAATGGTTCTTTCCATGGGTGGTTGTTTGAAGGGTGCATTGTATCGCGGTGGTGTGCGCGTGGGCCAACCGGATTTTGCCAACCACCGGACGCCCGCTTCCATCGCCTGCGGTTTGCCTGTGACCTTTTGGGCACAAGCATCCGTGCGTTCGCCGCCGGGCTGGCCGGCATGGCCAACTTCATCCGGCTCGCGAACGCCGGATGATTTCTCCATCAAGTAATTCTCCGCTCCGCAGTCGGGGCGGTTCAGCTCTCCACCGAGAAGCCGACTTTGATGGTCACCTGCCAGTGCTGCACCTGGCCCTTGTCAATGTTGCCGCGTGTTTCCACGACCTGAAACCAGCGCAGGTTCTTGACCGTTTTGTGGGCGCGTTTGATGGCCTTCGCCACGGCGTCCTCGATGCTCGTGGTCGAGGTGCCGGTGAGTTCAATGAGTTTATAGACGTGGTCTTTCATGGCGTGGCTTCTACGCGACGTGCGGCTACTTCTTCAGGGCATCCACCCGGGCTTTTTCGACCTGGGCTTCGGCGTCCACGCGCTTCTTGTCCGCGTCGAGCCGGGCCTGCTCGGAAACCTTGTCGGCTTCGATCTTGGCCTTGTCGAGCGTGGCGTTGATCTCCGCCTGCTTCTTCGCCTCCTTGGCGTTGGCGTCCACGGCGTCCTTGCGAGCGTCAATCGCGTTGATCGTGGCGTCCTTGTTTTCTTCGATGGCCGCCTTTTGTTTGTCGCAACCCACGACGAACGCGGCGGCGGCGAGAGTGAGAACCAGCAGTGTTTTGTTTTTCATAAATTTTTTCTCCAGCGTCAGCGCCGCGACTGGCTAGTCCACGACCAGCTTCACGTCCGTGTCGCCGCGCAGGGCTTTGGAATACGGGCAGGTTTGGTGCGCCGTTTCCATGATGCGCCGGGCTTGGGCGGATTCGAGGCCCGGCAGTTGCGCGTGCAACTCGACCGCGAGGCGATAGCCACCCGCATCCTCTTCCACCAGACTCACCAGCGCGCGCACCGTGGAATCCACGACCGGCGTGCCGAGCTTCTTGGCCGCGTTGAGAATCGCGCCATGATAGCAGGCGGAGTACGCGCCCGCGAAGAGCAGCTCGGGATTGGGACCGCGCTTCTCGATTCCTTTCTCCAGCGGATTGCCGAGCGTGACGTTCAGCAACTGATCCGGCGAGTGAACAATCCCGGAGCGCGCGCCTTTGGAAATGGCTTCCGCCGTGAACAAAGTTTTCATCAGGGAACGGCGCTCAGCGGCGCACCAGGAGCACAATGACGACGATGAGCAGAATGAGGCCGATGGATCCGCCGCCCACCCAGTAGATGTCGGCCAGCAGCGGTGAGAACAATGAGTGCATAGAGTTTCTTTCGTGTTGGAAGGCAATGATTTGCCGTCGTGATCTGAGGCAAGCCTACGCGAGCGGCGAGTCTGTGCTATGGGGTGTTACCCTGCTTTACGACCGGGATGCGCGCCGCCAGTTCTTCCGCCGGGTACGTCCAGATTTCCGCCAGCGTGGGATGGTAGTGCGGCAGCGCCGCGAATTCGTGGACGGTCATCCCCTTCGCCATCGCCACCACGATCTCCTGAATCAACTCGCCGCCGTGCGGCCCGACGCACGCGCCGCCGAGGATTTCCCCCGACTTCGGATCGGCGAGCAACTTCACGAAGCCATCCCGCGCTTCCATGATGAGCGACTTGCCGTGGTCACGGAACGGATGTTGCGCGGTGAGATAGGGAAGGTCGCGCGCTGCGGCCGTCTTCTCAGTGAGGCCGACGCACGCGACTTGCGGCTCGGTAAAAATCACCGCAAGCAACAGCCGGTCGTCCATCCGCCGCCGGGCTTGCGGGTGCGCGAGGTTGTGCGCCGCCACTTCGCCCTGCCGCACGGCGAGATGCACGAGGGCGTGCGGCCCGGCGCAATCGCCCGCCGCGTAAATGTGCGGCGCGCTCGTCTGCATGAATTCATTCGCCACGATGCGTCCGCGCTCGGTGGCGACGCCGGCCTTCGCGAGATCGAGCGACGTGGTGTTCGGCACGCGACCGAGGGCGAACAGGATTTCGTCAGCGGTCACAGACGCGGGCTGGTCGTGCTGCCGGAACGAAACCGTTTTGCGCGCCCCGTCGCGCTCCGCGCCGATCAGTTCCGTGTTGGTGAAAAGATTGAGACCTTCGCGGCGGAAGACGTTTTCCAACTCCATCGCCGCATCCGTGTCGAACTCGCCGAGGAGATGCGCGCCGCGCTGGAGCAGCGTGACGTTGACACCGAACCGCGTGAAGAACTGCGCCAGTTCCGCCGCCACCGCGCCGCCGCCGAGCACGATCAGTGACTTCGGAAGTCGCGTCATCTTCATCACGTCGTCGCTGGTGAGATAGCCGACGTCGCGCAGGGAGGGCAGGGGAGGCGGCGCGACCGTAGAGCCGGTGGTGATGATGAAATGCGCGGCGGTGAACGAAGCGCCGTTGCTCAATGCGACAGTGTGCGGATTGAGAAAACTGGCGCGGGCGCGGAGGAATTGGAATTTACCATCGGACAGTTGCGCGCGCCGCTCGTCGGCAAATTCCTGGATGAGCGCGTCCTTGCGCGCCATGACTTTCGCGAAATCAAAACTCACCTGCGGCACACGGACGCCCCACGGCTCCGCATGACGGGCGTGGTGGAGAACTTCGGCGGCGTAGAGCAGCGCCTTCGCCGGCATGCAGCCGCGCAGGATGCACAGCCCGCCGACTTCCTCGGCGTCCTCGATCACGACCGTGCGCAAACCGCCCGCCGCCGCCGTCCGCGCCGCCGCGTAGCCGGCACTGCCACCGCCGAGGATGGCGACATCGCAATCAAATTTGTGAGGCGCAGGCAAAGCTGTGGATTGGACACGCCTCTGCCTCGTCCGTTCGACAAAACCTTTGCCCGTCACAGATCTTTGACTGAGGAGGCTCGCGCGGCTTCCAGCCGCAGTTCGTGCTCCGCTTCCGCCAGACCGTGTTCAAGAAGCCGGGCGTTGTCGCTGCGGCCTTCGTCGTCCTCGTCCTCGCTGGCGGCGGCGGGCACTTTGCCCCCGGTGGAGCCAGGCACGACTTCCCAGCGTTCGGATTCGGGCACGGCTTCGAGCAGCGCGTCCTTGTCGTTGGCGTCCGGTTCGCCCGTGAGTTCCCGCTTGGCCTGTTCCCAGTCGGATTTTGAGACATCCTGCGCCGTGCGTCCGGCGATGATCGCCAGTTCCACCGCACGTTCCCGCACCATCGTGCGCGTCACGGTGCCGACGCCGGTGGAATGCTCCGTCAACACACCCTGCTTCAAGGGATTGGTTTTCATGCGTTGAGCCTCAGTGTCCGGGAGCAAGGGTTTGTGAGTTGTTCTTCGTCTTCATCTGGCGCGCACCCCGATCTTCGCGGAGGTCGCGGGACTTGGAGAAAATGTTCTCCCGCTTTTCCGGCTTCGCATTGGGCGTGGCGGCTTCGGTTTTGGCGCGCAACGTGTGCGGTGTTTTGGAGAACACCGGAGTCTTGGACGGCTTGGGGAATTTGGCGGCGGCGGGTTTCATAAATTAAATTTTGCGGATTCACGCCGCCGCGTGGCGGAAGGATTCGCGGTCGTCCGCGTCGAGCCAGTCGAAGGTGGTGTTCGTCTCCGGATTCAGCCCGAGCTTGGAGCACGCGGCGATGAAGTAGGCGCGCTTCTCCGGGTTCTTCATCATGCTCCCGGCGTCCATCTCCTCGGACCAGGCCTTGATCTCCGCCGGCGTTTTCGCGGTGCCGTTGGCTTGGAGCCACGCGCCGATGTCTTCATCGCTTTTCGCGGCTTGCACAGCCGCCTTGAATTGATCGCCGGTGATGCCCTTGAAACTGAAGAGCTGGTTGTCGAGCGGACAGTCGTAGTGAAACTCGCCGAGCGTTCCCGCCATGCTGGCGCGGCATTTATCAATGGTCCGGCGCGCAATGGCGAAGCCGGCGAGCCGGTCGCGCGCACTGTGCGGAGCCTGTTTGGTCAGGTCGCGGGCTTGGACGGTGGTGGTGTTCATAAATGGATTCTTCATGTTTGGTTGCAGGAGAGAATTATCGTCAGGTGTGATTAGGAAATCCGTGGACGCGCGTGAGGTTGCGTTCCGCGAGCAACTCCGCCTCGGCCACGAGCCAGTGCTGCACATCGTGGCCGGGCCGCGAACCGTTGTTCACGTAGCTGAAGTAGGCGCGACGGGCGACTTCGTCCGCCGTGAGCGCGAAGTCCATGCGGCTTTGGTTTAACTCCGTCACTGTGGACAGGGCGGCATCCGCCGGTTTTGGAGCTTGGGGATATTTGTTCTGTTTCATAAAGCGAAGGGTCTGGATTGGGATGGCTCAAGGTGCAGCGACAGCTTCTTGTCCGTCCGTTCCTCGGGCGACTCGACCCAGAGCAGCAAGGCTTTGACCGCATCCACAAAGCCCAGAAACTTGTGGTGCTCCTTGTCCAGTTCCCTGGCGGCGGCAGCGTATTCTTGCGCGTAAATCTCAGCGGTCATGCCCTCCGTCCGCGCGCGATCCGGCAGCCGCGCGAGAACCTCCTGCACCATCTGGTCCACCTCTTCTCTCGAATGCTTCTTGAGCAGTTCGAGCTTGATGCGCAACGCCTGCGCGCAGGCGCGGATGGCCTCCACATGCGCTTCCAGCGTGCGCGCCAGCAGGTTCCAATCGTCGCGCACATCCGCGTTGAAGCCAATGGCGTGCGCGCGCATCACGGCCAGCGCGGCGACCAGCTTGGCGTCCTCGGCCTGAATCGTTTCCCACGATGCCAGCGAACCTTTGAGTCGCTCGGGGTCGCTGCTCTCGATGGAACTTTCCATCTCATCCACGAGCCAGCGGATGCGGCGCAGCAGTTCTTCCACGTTGTCCCACTGCTGCTGCCAGCTCGTGTTCCAATCCCCGCCCTGCACCGTGCCGAAGTGCCGGGCGCGTAGCAGCGCCGCCGCCAGCTCCTGCTCCAGTTCGTGCAGGTGCGCGGCGTCCATGCGGAAGCCCGTTTCCAGGCGGGACAAAAAGTGAGTCGTTCCATCGTTCATAATCGTCTTTTCTAAGCGTCTGTTTTTAGTGGGGCAGTTGTCCCGGCTGTCGCTCGTCCACCGGCCCTTTGGGCTGGTGTTTCTGTTTCCTTCAGCCGGGACGGCCCAAGGACGGATGGTAGCCACGACGGCTGCCCCACTGCCGCTGGCTGAAGTTGATGGTGAATTCAGTCCTTACGAAATCACTCACGATCTCGAGTACACCGGCGGGCGATGAAGTAGCCGACCAGCGCGCCCAGCCCGACGCCGATGGCGATGGCCTGATACGGATGCTGGTGGATGGCCTCATCGGTAGCCTTGGCCCCGGCGACGGCTTTGTCACGGACGCGGCCTGCGAATACCTGCGCGCGTTCCAACGCGGCGGAGACCCGCTGGCGCGCGGCGCTGATTTTCTCTCCGGCCACGTCGGTGGTGGCGGCCAGCAAGGCGCGGGCTTCTTCGGCGAGTTCGGTCAGGTCACTGTCCAGGGCTTGGGTTTGTTTGCTCATAATTTTCAAATCTTCCGTGGGTTGCTGTTTTCCACATTGTTCAACTCCTCATTTTCTCAGGCCCAGAGTGCGGGGAATACTTCGCGAGGGTTATGGGGTGTAGTCCTACCGGGACAGTTTCGCGCCCGGTCCCGGGCCGGGCGTCTCGGCTGTGGAAGGGTCAGCGCCGGAAGCGAAAAATTCGGGCGTCGCAATTTTTCCTGCCCAGGAACTGATCGCGAATGATCTCGGCGGCGATGAGGCTGAAGGTGATGCCGTTCCCGCCGTAGCCGAGCGCGAAGCAGGCGTGCGGAAAGCGCGGATGCGTTCCGATGTAGGCGAGGCCGTCGTTCGTCGTGGCGAAGGTGCCGGCCCAGGCGTACGCGACTTCTAATTTCACCTCGGGAAACAGCCGCGCGAATTTTTTTACCAGCGTCCGGGTCTTCTGCGAGATCAGTACGTCGCGCTGCTTGGGATTCACGAAGTCTTCGTCCTCGCCGCCGACGATGACGCGTCCTTCGCGAGTCGTGCGCAAATAGAGATACGGCGAACCGCTCTCCCAAATGAGACATTGCTTGTGCCACTCGGCGATCTTCGGCAGCGGCTCGCTGATGAGCGCGTAGGTGCTCAACAAAGTTCCGGCCTCGCCACGCAGCAAAGCTTTGGACTCGAACCCCGCCGCGATGACCGCGCGTCGGGCCGTGATGTGGAAACCATTCTTCGTCGTGAGGCGAACGCCCCGGCGCGTCTGCTCCAAACGCGCCATCTCCGTGCGGTCGCAAACTTCCAACCCCGCGCGCTTCCCCGCCGCGAGCAGGCCGTGCGTCAGGCGGTGCGGGTCAACCTGGCCGCCATCTTGGGAAAACAGCGCGGCGGGACGGGAGAAGGGAAAGCGTTTCCGAATCGCCGCCGCGTCGAAGAATTCCAATGCGAGGCCCATCTTGCGCCGCAACGCGAATTCCTCGCGCAGTTCAGGAATCTCCCGCTGATGGCGAGCGAGAAACAAACTCGGCTTCCGCTCGAAGCCACAATCAATCTTCAAGCGCGCGGCCAGATGTTCCAATTTCCCAATCGCCTCGTGGCACAAAGCGTAACTCCGTGTCGCTGACGCCGGGCCGATTTTTTGGACTAATTCCCGCAACGGAACATCAATTTCGTATTGCAGCAGCGCGGTGCTCCCGCTGGTGCTGCCGGTGCCGATGTCGCGCTTGTCGATCAGCAAAGTCTTCACGCCCGCTTCCACCAGATGCACCGCGACCAGCGCGCCGGTGATGCCGCCGCCGATGACCACGGCGTCGCACACGACATCGCGCTGCAACGAAGGATAGTTCGCCGGCAGGCCATTGCTGACCGACCAGAAGGGATGGCTCGAAGTGAGGTTCATTTGATCACCGACTGCTTTTCGCGCGACGCGTTTCGTTTCTGCTTTGCCAGGCAGGAAGCATAGACCCAGGCGATAAGCGCGATTTGGAGCGGGAGACGCACCCAGAGAATCCACGCAGGAGTTTTCACGCCGTCCCAACCGTGCAGAGCGACGTGCAGATTGGCCGGGAAAACGGCGAGCAAAAGCGCGATGAGCCACCACCCCGCTGCGCGCCGGAGTCGCGGGACGAGAACGGCGATTCCGCCGATAATCTCCGCTGCGCCGCTGATGAAGTTCATCGACAACGGCCACGACATCTGCCACGGCGGCCTGATCGCGACGCTCGCCGACTCGGCGTTCGCGTTCGCCTGCAACGCCTACGACGAACTCACCGTCGCGTCGGCGTTCACGATCGACCTGCTCGTGCCCGGCCGGGTCGGCGACGTGCTGACGGCGCGCTGCGCCG
>JANOAY010000145.1:0-2744 GCA_031411375.1 Pedosphaera sp.
AGAGTTGGGCCTCCATCCGCCCGTTGATGCGCGTGTCGAAATCAATCGTGCCCTCGTAGTTCAACCTCATGCCCGAGGCCTGAATGGTCAGGTCGTCCGTCAGGACCACGCTGTTCGTGATAATGAATGATCCCGCCACCTCGCGCGCCTTGCTGTTGCCCGCGCCGGTCTTGAACGTGTTGAGAATCGGCGAGAACAAACCGAGCGCCGGCACGTCCCAGATCAATCCTTCCTGCAACGTCATTGCGCCGTGCCCGAACCAACTGCGCGGCTGATCCGTGTTCGCACGCGTGACCACGAGCGAGCCGTTCAACACGCCTTCGAGCTGGTTCGTGGGCGTGTAGAGGTCGTTCATCATCGAGTGGAAATTCAGGTCGCGCACGCGCGCCTCGAACGAGAAGTCCGCGCCCACCGGATTCGTGAAGGCAAACGCGGCGGAGAACTCCGCGTCCCCGCCGTGCATGGTGCCGCCGGCGTTTGAGACGGTGAGCGACGGCCCGAGCCAGTGAACGTCGCCCGTCACCGACTGGAATTTGAACGAGCGCCACTCGAACGGCGCGTCCTCGACATGAATCTTCAGCTCGCTCCGCAGGCCGTCCGCCATGTTGATCATGCCCTCGCAGCGCGACAGCGGGGCGGAGAGAAATTTGTACGGAGCCATCAGTTCCTCCACGTCGCGGCTCACGACGTGCGTGATGTCTGCCGGGTTCAGGCGTCCGCGTCCGTTGCGGATGTAGAGCTTCATCTGCGGCACATCAATGATCACGGCGTCGGCGCGGCCTGAGCCTTCGGTGCGAATGACTTCCGGCTCGATGATGTGCAGCACTTGGTTGGTGAACGTGAGCAGGCCGCGCCCGGACTTGGCGAGCCGTCCGCGATAGCCACCGTTCGTCACCGCCACCGTGGCGCGCGCGGAAAGATTCGTGAGCTGATCCCAGCGCCCGGAAAGTTCGGCGTGCAGGAGCGGCGGCTGCGTGAGCGTGAAGTCATCAATGATCACCTGCACGGACGGCGGAAAAAACGGGCGCAAGATTCTCGGGTCCGCGGCGCTGTCGAGGATGAACTCGAACTCTTGCGTGTCCTCGCGCGTGAAGTGGGAGAGGCGCAGGGATTCGCCGGGGCGCGTCAGCACGAGATTCGGCAGGCGCAAGGTGCGGTTCGAGTAATTGAAATCCGACTGCACGGACGAGACGAACAGATCGCTGAACCCCGCGCGGCCTGCGGAAAAATTTCCCGCCAGCGCCAGCGTGGGCAGCACGTCGCGCTTCCAGTCCACGCCGGCCCAGAGCGGCGCGTTCGTCCACGGCGGCAGGATGACGCGGCCCGCGACGGCAAACTTCGGCGGCGCGTCCCACTCGAACGGCCCGAGCAGGCGCTGCACGTTGGTGCCGAGCAGCGGCGCGGCCTGCTTTGCGTCGAGCGTGGACTTCACTTCCGCCGTGAGCGCGCGCGTGGCGGTGTCGAGCGTGGCGGTGGCGCGCAACTCGCCGCCGAGCAGTTCCGCCGTCAGTTCGCGCACGGTGAGCTGCGGCGTCTGCCACGCGGCGGATGCGGTGAAATTGGTGATCTCCAACTGCGGCGTGTGCAGTGCGGTGAACTGCGCCGAGACGTTGCCGGAAATCTTTTCCACCCGCGCGCGCCAATTGAGGTTGGTGTCTGTGAGACGCATTTCCTCCCACGGCGGCAGTGCGAGCGACGCTTCCACCGTGCCGGACGCCGCGCGCCATGCCTCCACACTGCCGCCGGCGAATTGCAGTTTCGACTTCGCGGTCACGGGCCACGCGTTCGATGCAGAGACAATTCCATCCGCGCTCAACTCGGCCTGGGCAAAGCGCGCCCACTTCGTCTGCACCTGCTGGCCGCGAACGTGATACGAGGCGAGCGCAGTCAGGCCGTCGGCGGGATTCGGGCGGAAGTCGGCCTGAATCGCCAGCGCGGACGCGCCGCCCCACGGCGTCTGCGCGCGCTTCACCTGTAGATTGAGATGCGCGTTCGTCGGCGTCCATTGCGTGAGCGAGGGCGTGAGCTGCGCGTCGAGTTCGAGGCTGGCGGCGCGGCCCCAGCGCGTGTCGGCGTCCTGCGCGGAAAGTTTCACCGTTGCGTAAAGCAGCGCCCCCGGCTGCGGCGTGATGTGCGCGGACATCATGAAATTGCTGCCCGCGCCCCACGGCGACTCGATGACGGGCGAGCGGACGTTGACGTTGACGCGGAAGGTTTCGAGCCGCCGGGCATCGCCGTAAATCGTGCCCATGATTTCCGTGGGCGCGGTGAACTTGGTGCGCTCGAACTGCGCCAGCACTTCGTGCCAGAAGGCTTCGGCCTGATCGTCGGGTTTCTCGCGGCCAAATTTCCAGCGGCGGAACGCGCTCGCGTTCGTCACCGTGCCGGACACGCGCAAGGTCACTCCGAACGTCTCGGCCTCGAAGCGGCTCAGTACCCACTGGTCGCCGGGCAGAAATTTCAACTCGCCGCTGACCTTCTCAATCTCCAGTTCCTGCGGCTTCGCATTCGTGCCCCACACGGGGAGGACAACATTTCCGCCGCGCAGTTCCACGCCTTCGATGTCGAGTTGCAGGCGGCGCAGCGCGTCCCAGCGGAGATGCACTTCGGCCTTGGCGGCGGAGGCGCGCGGGCCGTTCGTTTCGCCGGCGCGTCCGAACTGGATGTCATCGGCCACGATGCCGCGCGTGAAGTCGAGGCGCATCCGGGCGAAGCGCAGTTCCACGCCGCGCGTGCGCAATTCG
>JANOAY010000146.1:0-7209 GCA_031411375.1 Pedosphaera sp.
GTCATCACCGTGAACGCGATGCTGCTGGCCTTCGCGTTCAGTGCGTGCGTGGGTTTGCTGGCCGGGCTGATTCCGGCGTTCAAGGCGAGCAAGCTCGATCCCATTCAGGCGCTGCGCTACGAGTAGATTTCTTCAACGCGCCACCGGCAGCCGCAGGCACGCGGCCTCGCGGTCGTTGCGGATGAAGAGCAAATCCCCGGCGAGCGCGGGTGGATTCCAGGTCTTGGCGGTGAAGACTTTGTGGCGCGCGAGTTCGCGCTGCTCGGTGGGGCTCGGTTCGAGCAGCACGATGTCTCCGCTCTCGGCCATCAGCAGGATCAATTTGCCGACCAGCATCATCTGGCCGTGACCGTAGCGGTCGCCTTTCCATTTCAATTCGCCCGTGGCGGCGTCAATGCACGCCAGCGCGCCGTCGTCGAGGCCGTAAACGAAACCATCGAGTTGCAGCAGCGTGCCGAACTTGGATTTCATCCGGATGGATTTCCAAAGCGGCTTCGCGCGCCACTGGTTCGTCTCGTGGGTGATTTGGATCAGCTCGCTGCCCGCCGCGTAGCCTTGCGAGACCAGCACGCGGTCGCCCGTCAGCACGAGCGGCACGCTGACGTGCGGGAAGACATTGCGCCACGGATGCTGCCAGAGCACTGCGCCGGTCTGCTCGTCGTGGGCGGTGACGTTCTCGGAGAAAATTAAAATCTGCGGCACGCCCGCCAACGTCACGCGCACCGGCGAACTCCAGTGCGCGTCGTCGTGACCACCTTTCCACAGCACCGCACCGGTCTCTCGCGCATACGCCACGAGCGATTGCTTGTTGCCGCCCACCGCCACGATGACGGCGCGCTCGGTGACGAGCGGCGACGAGGCCACGCCCCACTCGGGGAGCTTGGCGTGGTGCTCGGCCAGCGTGTCGTGGCTCCAAATCTTTTTCCCGGTTGCGAGGTCGAGACAGTTCAGCACGCCTGCGCCGCCGAGGGTGAAAACTTGATTGCTGAAAATCGTCGGCGTGGCGCGCGGGCCTTCGCCAGCGATGACCGTGGCGTAGCGCGAGGTGTCGGCGTGCGACCAAAGCTGCGCGCCGGTCAGCGCGTCGTAGCAGACCACGAGTTCCTCCGCGCCGCGCTGCTCCTGCGTGATGGCGCGCGCGCCTTCCACCGCGAAGGCCGACCACGCGGAGCCGACGGCGTGACGCCACAACTCGTTCGGCGGCGACTTTTTCCAATCCCGCGCCAGCAGCGGGCCGGACAGAGTGCCATCTCGATTCGGGCCGAGGAATTGCGGGTAACGATTCGTGAGCGTGACGGGTGCGGCGGTCTGCGGCGCGGCCTTCTCCACCACGACGACGCGCGCCTTCTTCCAACGCCACTCCACGATGGGCAGCAAGTCGCCGTTCACGCCGCTGATGCGGAGCGTGAAGCGGCAGATGAGCACCGCGAGAATGGTTCCGAGGAAAACCATCCACCGCGCGCGCGCCCGCCAGCGCGACACGAACAGCACCCAGAACAAAAAGCCCGCGTAGCCCGCGAGCAGCATTCCCGCCGTGGTCAGCAGCTTGTTCTGCCGCGAGACATCGCGAAAGCCCCAGACGTAAATCAGTCCGCCCGCGAGCGCGACGAGCAGGACGAGGAAAATTCCTCGCATCACCCGCCGCATTCGTCCCTGTTTTTGTTGCTCGCGCACAAGGCAGTTGAACGGCGGAAGGCAGGCAACGCAAGCCGTCGGCTCGTAACGCCGGTTTCCAACCTCCCGTTCCAACCGGCCATACCCGCCAAGCACGCAACACGAGACAGGAATGTCTCGCACACTGCCGGCTGGAAAGCCGGCGTTACGCCAGTTCCCACTTCTCACCGAATCTTTTTCCCCTATCTTCCGCGCCATGAATTTGACGGAACAGATGACGTTGCTCGGCCAGCAGGCCCGGGCCGCGTCGCGCGAACTCGCGAAGCTGACCACGGACGAGAAGAACCGCTGCCTCGTCGCGATGGCCGGTGCGCTGGAAAAAAACGCCGCCGCCATCCAGGCCGCCAATGCCGAAGACATGAAGACCGGCGCGTCGCTCGGCCTCAGCAGCGCCATGCTCGACCGCCTCAAGCTCGACGACCAACGCATCGCCGGCATGGCGCAGGGCTTGCGCGAAGTGGCTGCGCTCCCCGACCCCATCGGCAAAGTTCTCGACGAACGCACCCGCCCCAACGGCTTGCGCCTGAAGAAAATTTCCTCGCCCATCGGGGTCGTCGTGATCATTTACGAGTCGCGGCCCAACGTCACGGCGGACGCCGCGAGCCTGTGTTTCAAATCCAGCAACGCGACCATTCTGCGCGGCGGCAAGGAGGCCATGCACTCCAACCAAATCATCGCGCGCACGATGGTCGAGGCCGGGCGTGCGACGCTCGGCAAGTTTCCCGCGCACGCCATCCAGGTCGTCGCCACCACCGACCGCGACGCGATCAAGGAACTCCTTTCGCTCACGCAATACGTGGACCTCTGCATGCCGCGCGGGGGCGAGGGACTCATCCGTGCCGTGACCGATTGCTCGAAGGTGCCGGTCATCAAACACTACAAGGGCGTCTGCCATGCCTTCGTGGATCGCGAGGCCGACCGCGAGATGGCCACCGCCATCGTGATGAACGCCAAAGTCCAGCGCCCCGGCGTGTGCAACGCCATTGAGACCTTGCTCGTGGATCAGCCGCTGGCGGAAATCTTTCTCCCCTCCATCGCGCTCCGGCTTAACGAGAAGAACGTCGAACTCCGTTGCGACAAAACCTCCTTCGATCTGCTCACGCGCACACAGGCCAAGCTGAAACTCAAACCCGCCACCGAGCAGGACTGGTCCACCGAATACAACGACTACATCCTCAACGTCCGCGTTGTGGACGGCGTGGGCGCGGCCATTGACCACATCAGCACCTACGGATCCGCGCACTCCGACACCATCATCACCGGCGACAAAACCACGGCGGACAAGTTCCTCGCCGAAGTGGATTCCGCGACGGTGTATTGGAACGCCAGCACGCGCTTCACCGACGGCGGCGAATTCGGCATGGGCGCCGAGATCGGCATCAGCACCGACAAAGTCGGCGCACGCGGCCCGATGGGACTGGATGAGCTGACGACCTACCGCTGGCTGGGCTACGGCACCGGGCAGGTGCGGACGTAGCGCGAACTTGTTTTCGGAAGGAGCGACGAACATAGTGAACCCATGGCACGGCGGAAAAAATTGATTACGTGACGGTGGAAGACTACCTCGCCGCCGAGGAGCAGAGCGACGTGCGGCACGAGTATCTGGGCGGACTGGTGTATGCGATGGCCGGAAAGACGCACGACCACAACCGGATCGTGGGCAATTTATACAGGACATTGAGCGACCATCTTAGCGGCGCCCCCTGCCAGGTCTACATGAGCGACATCCGCGTCAATTTTGACCTCAAGCGTGACGAATACTATTACTACCCCGACCTCGTCGTGACCTGTGACAAGCGCGATGACCATCCGCGCTTCATCCGCTTTCCCAAGCTCATCATCGAAGTCCTCTCGCCCAGCACCGAACGCGTGGACAAACGTGAAAAGTTCTTCGCCTACACCACCGTGGAGTCGCTGGAGGAATACGTCCTCGTGTCTCAGGACACGCGCGAAGTCATCATCGCCCGCCGCGTCAACGAATGGCGCAAGGAGATCGTCTCCGGCGTGGACGCCGTCGTGACTCTCGCCTCGCTCGGCTGCACCCTGCCCCTCAGCGCGATCTACGACGGAGTGTGAAGCGCTTCTCCGCGCAGTGAACGGGCCGCTGCGCCGTTGGTCAGGACGCGTGAAAAAACGGACCGTTTCCCAATCGCCCCGCGTTCGTCACGAACACCGGCGTTGCTCTCAGTGGGGATGCTTGCTAAGTTGGCCGCCACATGAATTCCAAGATCGTTTTTGCGCTCGCCGTCCTGTTCAGCGCCACGACCTGGGCGGTGGAGAGAACCGCCTACACGCTGACGCCCACGACGAATGCCACGGTGACCACGACGAACATCACGGTGGTCATCCGGTTCACCAACAATTTTTCCAGGCCGAACGGCGTCAGCACGCTGGAAGGACTGCTGGGCCGCAAGTGGGTGGTGCTGCAAAATTTCTTCACCACCCAGAACATCGGTTCGGTGGAACTGCCGCTGCCGTCCGGTTACTCCAACTACCGTCTGCGCAGCATGAGCGTGGTGCCGGGCAATGCCTTCCCCCGGCTCGCGCTGGCGTATGGTAACATCTCCACCGTGGCCGGCACCGGCCCGGTTCCGGCGAACACCAATCTCTGGCGGCCGGAATACGAGGGCGAGTACGCCACAAACGTGCCGCTCTCCAGTCCGCGCGCCGCCGTGGCGGATGACGCCGGCAACATTTACGTGGTCGAGCCGGTGACGCACTCAGTGCTGGTCATCCGCACTAACGGGCGCATCTTCACGGCCATCGGCCAGCTCGGCGTGCGGGCCAGCGGCAACGTGGGAATTCCGACCGGCAACCCGGCCGTCGCGGCGACGAACCCGCCGCCCCCGGATGAGTTTGCCTTCAGCCTGCTGAATCATCCGACCGGCTTGTATTACTCGCAGGGGATTCTCTACGTGCTGGACTCGGGCAACGCGCGCATCTTGAAGTACCGCGACGGGCTGGTTAGCAGTCTCTTCTCGGAGGCCGGCTTCGGCGTCGCGGCCAGCCTGGAAGATGGCGGCTCGCTGTGGGTCTCCAGCGATGAGGCGGAGGCTTTCTACACGGATGAAACGGTGCTGAAACATTGGGAAGCGGCCAATGCGCAGAACGGCGTCGGCGGCGTCACCAACGAAGCCGTCGGTCTGGTGAACGCCGTGGATGTGAAAGTGGACCCCCGGGGCCGCACCATTGTCGTGGACCAGGGCGCCAACCGCCTCTACCGCGTGCGCGGCCCCACTCGCGACTTCTACCAGGACATCCAGGCGGGCAACGGCCAGTTCGTCGGCCCGTCCGTGGGCGACGCGCGCCGGGTGGCCCTGGCCGGCCCGAGCAGCCTCGCCTACCTGCCCATCGGCGGATACTTCATCAGCACCGACGCGGGCGCGCGCGTCTGGTACGTGGACATCGATGGCGACATCGCGCCGTTCATTTTCGGCCGCGCTCCGACCGTGAGAAAGCCCGGCGCTCATGCGGGCGACGGGCAGTGGTTCCGGCGCGGCGGACGCAGCCCGAAGATCAGCAACGTGCAGAGCATCAGCGTGGCTCCGAACGGGGATTTGATCCTGCTCGAAGGCGGCTACGTGCGGAAGGTTCAGTTCCTGCGCGCCCGGCCGTGAGGAACCCTGCCCGCCCGCGCCCGCCGCTGCGATGCGCTTCCGCGCGACTGCCGCTGGCCCTGCGTCTGACGGCGCGGCGGCTCGGCTTGGTCCCCTCGAAATTTCTCCTGCTGGTCAACATCCGCGCGCAGCGCATGGAACTGGTGCGCCTCACCGCCGGCTTCACCCGCCCGGACGCGCGGATTGAGAAAACCTTCCGCATCTCCACCTCGCGCTTCGGCATCGGCCAGAAAAAGAATTCCAACCGCACGCCGCTCGGACTGCATCGCGTCGCGCAAAAAATCGGCGGCGGGCTGCCGCTGGGCGCGGTCTTCAAGAGCCGCAAGCTGATTGGCTACACCTGGCAGGGACTCACGAACGCGACCATCACGCACCGCATCCTGTGGCTGGAGGGGCTGGAGCCGGGCTTCAATCGCGGCGGCGACGTGGACACCTTCGACCGCTACATCTACATCCACGGCACGGGCAACGAGACGACGCTGGGCCGGCCCGCGTCGCACGGCTGCATTCATGTGCGCGGGACGGAACTGCTGCCGCTCTATGATTTGCTGCCGCGCGGGACGCTGCTGTGGATCAGCCGGGACGGGTCGTGACGGCGATTGCGTGATTGCGGTTTTCCCGCCGCTTGTTTCTACTCCCGCCCTCGTTTTGAGAATGACCATGTTCGACCCGCAAACATTTATCGCCGGCAACGTGCGCGACATCCCGCGCTCGGGCATCCGTGACTTCTTCGACATCGTGCAGGGGATGAAGGATGTCATCTCCCTCGGCGTGGGCGAACCCGATTTCGTCACGCCTTGGCACATCCGCGAGGCCGCCATCTACGCGCTGGAACGCGGCAAGACCGGCTACACCTCAAACCTCGGTTTGCTCAAGCTGCGTGAAGTGATCGCGACGCACGTCGCCGAGAAGTTCCACGTCAGCTACAACCCGAAGAACCAGATCATCATCGCCGTGGGCGTGAGCGAGGCGATGGACATTGCGTTTCGCGCGGTGACGAATCCGGGCGACGAGATCATTTATCACGAACCTTGTTACGTGAGCTATTCGCCGAGCATCGCGATGGCGCACGGCATTCCAGTCGCCGTGTCCTGCAAGGCGGAGAACGGTTTCGCCGTCACGGCGGAGGCCATTGAGAAAGTCATCACGCCGAAGAGCAAGGTGCTGGTGCTGAACTTCCCGACCAACCCGACCGGCGGCACCATGACGCGCGAGGAGTTGCTGAAAATTTCCACGCTCGTGCAGAAGCACAACCTGCTCGTGTTCACGGACGAGATTTATTCCGAACTCACCTTCGAGGGCGAGCACACCAGCATCGCGTCGCTGCCTGGCATGGCCGAGCGCACGATTTTCCTGCACGGCTTCTCGAAGGCCTACGCGATGACGGGCTTCCGCATCGGCTACGCGTGCGGTCCGGTGGAGATCATCGAGGCGATGATGAAGATTCACCAATACTCCATGCTGTGCGCGAGCATCATCAGCCAGGAGGCGGCCATCGAAGCCATCGAGCACGGCTGGCCGGACATGCTGGAGATGCGCGATCAGTATCGGCTCCGCCGCACCCTGATCGTGAAAGCATTCAACGACATGGGCCTGCCGTGCCATCTGCCGCGCGGCTCGTTCTACGCGTTCCCGTGCATCAAGAGCACCGGGCTGACCTCGAAGGAGTTCGCGTGGAAACTGCTCGAACAGGAGAAGGTCGCGTGCGTGCCGGGCGGTGCGTTCGGCGCGAGCGGCGAAGGCTACGTGCGCGCCTGCTTCGCCACTTCGTTGGAGCAAATTCAAGTGGCCGTCGGGCGCATCGGAAATTTCGTGGAGCGTGTGCGGAAAGGCTGAAGAGCAGGGCAGGGCGGTGAAGCTGTTTCTTGCGGAGCGCCGATTTGGAAATCAGCGCTCCACCCCGTTCACTTTCCCGCCG
>JANOAY010000147.1:0-3074 GCA_031411375.1 Pedosphaera sp.
GCGGAGATCAAGCTGGTCAAAGAATGGATTGATCACGCCGCCGTGCTCGGCGCGCCGCACATCCGCGTCTTCGCCGGTGAAGTCCAGCGCGGCACCACGAAGGAGGAGGCCAAGAAGCACTGCATCGCCGCGCTCGAAGAATGCGGCGATTACGCCGGCAAGAAAGGCGTGACCCTCGGCGTGGAAAACCACGGCGGCATCATCACCAACGCCGCCGACCTCCTGGACATCATGCGCGCCGTGCAGTCCCCGTGGGTGGGCGTGAACCTCGACTCGGGAAATTTCCGCACCGCCGATCCGATGCACGACTTCGCCCGCTGCGCCCCCCACGCCGTGAACGTGCAATGGAAGTCCGAACTCCATCCCGCCGGCGCGAAAGAGAAGCAACCCTCCGACCTCAAACGCATTGTCACCATCCTCCGCGACGCGAACTACCAAGGCTGGGTCACGCTCGAATACGAAGCCACCGAAGACCCTTACACCGCCGTCCCCCTCCTGCTGGAACAGATGCGCGGACTGCTGAACGGGTAATCCCGCCCCTCCCGTCCTCGCTCACCACACCATACGGGCACAAAAAAACGCGGCCTGAATTCAGGCCGCGCTGCTGAAACTGAAAGTCAAATCAAGGAATCACGGTCGGCTGCCCAGGAATGAGGATGTCGTTGTTGGGTGAGGAGCCGCCGATGGCGGCCGCGTCCAGTCCGTCGCCGGAATTCTTGGCCAACTCCCGCAACTGGGAGGAAATGGTCGTCTGCCCGCTGCCATCGCCCAGACCCACGACACCGCTGTAACGATGAATGCCGTTGGTCCAGCCCACATTCGTGTCGAGACCATCCATCGTCGCGGCGGGGACGTTAATGGTGCCACAATTCTTGTTTCGAGACGTCCTGATATTTCTATCCCCCAGCAACAACGTCAGCGGAGCGTTGAAATTGCAGTCCACACCCACGAAATAGCTGACGGCGTTGTTCTGGTATTGGCTGCCCAAAAATCCGCCCGTGGCGTTATTGGCCCCGAAGTCCGAGGCGGTCTTGCCGAGTTTGGCCTTGTCCGAGGGACAGACCAAAACTTTGGGCGTGATGAGTTCGTTGGAAACGATGGCGTAATGGATGAAGGGATTGGCGGAAATGGGACTTCCACCGCCGGTGTTGTTCAACCCGCCATCCGCCGGCATTACCACCCAAGGCCACTTGCTGTCATTGTCATTGCCCCAAACGATGAACGCCAAGGCAACCTGTTTGACGTTGTTCAAGCATTTTGTTTTGGCGGCCCTCTCCTTGGCCTTCGCCAGCGCAGGCAAAAGCAGCGCCGCCAAAATGGCGATGATGGCAATTACGACGAGCAATTCAATGAGTGTGAAGGCGCGTTTCAGATGTCGTTGTTCCGTCATAACAAATGTGTTGGGTTTCGATTTCAAGTATGCTGATCGCAGACCAGCCTTGTCAATCGGAGTCCTGAAAAAAAGCCGGGAATATTTTGCGTCCAGTGGGAATAAAAAAAAGGACACTCTTGCGAGTGTCCTTTGGTGAGAACGAAATCAATTAAGGATAGATGAGATAGACGCGACCACCCGAGTCGTAGGCGTTCTCAATCTGACGTTGCAGAAGTTTGTCAGTCACCTGCTGCACGCTGCCATCACCCAGGCCGAGGTTTCCGGCCTTGACGTGAATGCCGGAACCGGCTGCCGAGGCAGTGGCGGCCTGGTCTTGGGGAGCCGTGCCCCAAGTGCGGGTGTCCGCACCCGTGGCGTTCTTGTCGATAGCCGCGCCACCGCCCAGACCGACGATGTTGCGGTCGCCGGAAAGGATGGACTGGGGCTTGCCTTCATCCGCCGTGACACCGGCGAAATAGCTCAGCTCACTCTGGTTGTTAAAGCTGCCCTGGAAGTCATTGGCCTTGGTCCGGTTGCCATCGCTATTGCAGACCAGCACCTTCGGCGTCACCAACTCATTGGAGAGGCAGGTGTAGATGGTCACGGCTGAACCGGTTTGGGTCGGGTCGGTGGTGGTAGGGGTCGCGTTCGGAACGGAACCGCCATCTTGGACGTAAGTGTTGAAAGGAAACTTGTCGGCGTGGTCATTCGAAAACAGGCGGAAGGACAGACCGACCTGTTTCAAATTGTTCGTGCAACTGATGCGTTGCGCGCGTGCCTTGGCGCGGGCCAAAGCCGGCAGAAGCAAGCTGGCCAGAATGGCGATGATGGCGATCACGACGAGCAACTCAATGAGCGTGAAGCCCGCCGCCTTGGATTTACGAATGTGTGTCATAATTTTTCTGCAATTTGTTTGGGTAACAGCCCGCGCACTTTATGTTTTACGCCGTTGGTGTCAACAGCATTCACGGTCTGCCTAGCAGTGGCGATGCCACGAAGAAGAACCCGTATTTGCAGGGTGATGTCCTTCTCGCCACACCACTGCGGAGTGATTTTCACGCAAGGTGTGCGGCCCTCACGCAGCACGCAAAAAAGGCCGGGCTTGCGCCCGGCCTTGGTGATTAACCCAGAATGCCTACGGCACTCGCAGCCGGTAAAAGACCTGGCTGCTGTTCGTGACCGAATTGGTGAGACGGGCTTGGCCGAACACGTTGGTGAAGATGTTGGTCCAGACGGCACCGGACACCGGGTTGGCCGTGCCGAGAGTCAGGGCGCGCTGGAGAACCACGGTCGCATTGCTGCCGCATGAATTTGTGACCGGATTTGCCCACGACAGAATGATGGTGGAGGAAGTGGGCGTGGGATGCGTGACCGTGACGCTGTTGGTCAGGCGCAGGCTGTTGGTCCAACTGACGGAGACGCAGGGAGGAACAACATTGGTCACCGTGAGCACGGCGTTGCTGCTCAAGACGCTGCTCAAGGAGTTGCTGACGAACACGGAATAGGTGGCGGCGTCGCTGAGTTGGACGCTGTTTAGCAGCAGGATGTTGTTGGTCGCGTTGGCGATGTTCACGCCGCCCTTGCGCCACTGATAGAAGATGGGCGCCGAACCGGCGGCGCAGACGCTGAACGAGGCCGTGGTCCCCACGAGATTGGTGCGGCTCTGGGGCTGGCAGGTGAGTTGCACCGTTTGCGGCGACGG
>JANOAY010000148.1:0-1913 GCA_031411375.1 Pedosphaera sp.
GGCTGATGCGGCTGCGCCCGATCTTCGCGATTGGCGTGGCGGCGCTGGCGCTCGCCGCCGGGGTGCTAATCAGCCGCGAGGTGTTCATCCGCGAACTGCTCTGGTTTCCGTGGCTGATTCTCTGCGTGCAAATCGGCTTCGCCCTGCTCTGCTCCGTGGCGGTGAACTCCGTCCGCCTCTACGTGGAGAACCGCATGTTCGTGCAGTCGCTGGAAATGTATTTGTCTCCGAAGCTCGTGAAGAAATTCGCGGCGGACAAAGATCGCAAATTGCTCAAGCCCGGCGCGACCAAGCAGAACCTCACCATTCTGTTCAGCGACATCGCGGGCTTCACCACCGTCTCCGAAGGCATGGACTCCGACGAACTGGCCTTGATGATGAACGAGTATTTCCAAGGCGCGGTCGGCGGCTGCATTCACCCGACGGACGGCACGGTGGTGAAATACATCGGCGACGCCATCTTCGCGTTCTGGAACGCGCCCGACCCGCAGGATGATCACGCGGTGCGCGCGTGCGAGGCCGCGCTGCAATTTCGCGAGCTAGGCAAGAATCTGGTGCGCGGGCGCAAACTCATCACCCGCATCGGCCTGCACACCGGTGTCGCCAACGTCGGCAATTTTGGCAGCGACACCCGGGTGGATTACACGGCCCTCGGCGAGAACATCAATCTGGCCGCGCGCATGGAAGGGTTGAACAAGTATCTCGGCACCGACGTGCTCATCACCGGCGACGTGAAGAAGGAGATCGGGGCCCGGTTCATCACGCGCTACTTGGGGCGCTTCATCCTCAAGGGTTTCGAGAAAAGTGTGGATGTATACGAACTGGTGGCCTTGCGCGACAGCGGCACCGCGCCGCAGTGGCACGGCGAATTCGAGGAGGCGCTGCGCCACTTTCAGCAGCGCGACTTCGGTGCCGCCGAGCGTTCTTTCGAGCGCGTGCTGGAATCCGCCAGCGAGGAGAACACCACGAAGTTCTACCTCAAGCACCTCAAGGAAGTCGTGGACACGCCGCCGCCGGAGAACTGGGCAGGCGAGGTGGAGTTGAAGGAGAAGTACTTTTGACCACGGAAGACACAGAAAACACGGAAAGGAGTTCCCCTGCTGATTCCGTGTCTTCTGTGTCTTCCGTGGTAATCTTTCCCGCTCACCAACCAGCCCGCAGTTCCTCCGCTGCTTTTCCCGACGCGCGCAATTGACGCAGGCTCAACGCCTCGTGCCGTTTCGCCAACCGTTCGCCGCGCTCGTCCAGCATCAGCGGACAGTGGAAAAACTCCGGCGGTGTCAGCCCGAGCGCGCGGTAGAGCAGCAGTTGCCGCGCGGTGGAAACGAGCAGGTCCGCGCCGCGCACCACTTCGGTGATCCGCATCGCCGCGTCGTCCGTCACACAAGCCAGTTGGTACGCCGGGGCGTCGTCCTGCCGCCAGACCACGAAATCGCCAAAATCTTTTCCGGCGACGAATCTTTGTTCGCCACAGTTTCCGTCCGTGAACGAAATCGTCTCGCCATCCGGGACATGGAAGCGCCAGCAGAATCTAGGATTTAAGATTTCCGATTTGAGATTGGCGCGGCAGGTGCCGGGATAAATCGGCTCGTCGCCTTCGGCGTGCGGCGCGGTGGCGGCCTGCTGGATGTCTTTCCGCGAACAAACGCACGGGTAAATAAAACGGCCCGCGCGGAGTTTTTCCAAAGTGGCGCGATAGAAACTCATCCGCTCACTTTGATGGTACGGCGCGAATGGGCCGCCCACGTCCGGCCCTTCGCTCCAAGCAAACCCAAACCAGCGCAAGTCTTCGATCATGTCGGTGACGAATTCCATTTTGAAGCGCGTGGCATCCAAATCCTCGTTGCGCAAAATCAAAACCCCGCCCTGCTCTCGCGCCCGCTGCTGCGCCGTCCAGAACGTGCGCGCGTGGC
>JANOAY010000149.1:0-9583 GCA_031411375.1 Pedosphaera sp.
ACTTCGTTTTGCCTGCGACCATTTCCGGCTACCTCGCCGGGCAGAATCCCGGCAAACGTCCCGCGACGGACAACGCGTCGTTCACCCAAGCTGAGGAAAATGTTCAGACGATGACCAAACGTTTGCTCAGCAACAAAGGCAAGCGCACGCCGGATAGTTTCCACAAGGAACTCGGCAAGCTCATGTGGGATCACTGCGGCATGGCCCGCAACAAGGCCGGCTTGGAGAAGGGCATCAAGCTCATCAGCGAACTGCGCGAGGCTTATTGGAAGGAAGTGAACGTGCTTGGCGAGGCCAACGACTGGAACCAGTCGCTCGAACGCGCCGGACGCATCGCCGACTTCATCGAACTTGGTGAACTGATGTGCCGCGACGCGCTGATGCGCGAGGAAAGCTGCGGCGGCCATTTCCGCGAGGAGTATCAATACACGCCGGATGATCCCGAAACGAAGCAAGGTCTCGTGAACCCCGGCGACGTGAAACGTCGTGACGATCAGTTCGCCTTCGTCGCCGGCTGGGAATACGCGGGCGCGCCCGACAAGGCTCCGATTCTGAACAAGGAGCCGCTTGTGTACGAGGAAGTCCACATGAGCACGCGGAGCTACAAGTGATGCACCAGGAACTCATCACAAATTGTGACGAGTTCCACACGATCAGACCATGAGCAACATTCTGATTCCAGCCCAGCGCATCGAGCGCCGCATTCTGCTGCTGCGCGGCGAGAAGGTGATGCTCGACAGCGACCTGGCGGAACTCTACGGCGTGCCAACCAAAGTGTTGAACCAGGCGGTGCGGCGCAATTTGGAACGCTTCCCAGAAGACTTCATGTTTCAGGTTTCCACGAAGGAAACGAACATGATTTCAAGGTCACAAATTGTGACCTTGAACAGCGAAACAGCCGGAGTTTCCTCGAAAAATCGTGGTTCTTTAAGGTCACAAATTGTGACCTTAAAGCGGGGTCAGCATCTCAAATACCGCCCCTACGCCTTCACTGAGCAGGGCGTGGCCATGCTCTCCAGCGTGCTGCGCAGCGAGCGCGCCGTGCAGGTCAACATCGCCATTATGCGCGCGTTCGTGCAACTGCGGCAGATTTTGAGCACGCACGCCGGCCTCGCGCGCAAGCTCAAGGCGCTCGAAGGAAAATACGACGCGCAGTTCCGGGCCGTGTTCGACGCCATCCGCGCGCTGATGGACGATGCCAAGCCCGTGAAGCGTGGCGTGATGGGTTTCCACACGCTGATGCCGACGAAGTCTGCGGCCCCAGGCGGGCGCAGAAAAAAACAATCCTCATGAAAGTCACACTCAAAGTCTGGCGGCAGAAGAACCGCAACACGGTCGGCGGGTTCAAGACCTACACCTCGCCCGCACTGAACGAGAACATGTCGTTCCTCGAAATGCTCGACGTGGTGAACGAAGACCTCGCGAAACAGGGCGAGGAGCCGATTGCCTTCGACCACGACTGCCGCGAGGGCATCTGCGGCACCTGCTCGCTGGTCATTGATGGCAAGCCGCACGGGCCGCACCAGGGCATTGCGACCTGCCAGACCTACATGCGCAGCTTCAAGGACGGCGACGAAATCGTTGTCGAGCCGTTTCGTGCCAAGGCGTTTCCGCTCATCAAGGATTTGGTCGTGGACCGCGCGGCCTTTGATCGCGTCCAGCACGCGGGTGGCTTCATCACCGTCCGCACCGGGGCCGCGCCGGATGCGAACTCGATTTCCGTGCCGAAGGAGAACGCCGATCTCGCGATGGACGCCGCGCAGTGCATCGGTTGCGGCGCGTGCGTGGCGGCGTGCAAGAACGCCAGCGCCATGCTCTTCGTCGCGGCGAAGGTTTCCCATCTCGGCCTCATGCCGCAGGGCCAGCCCGAACGCTACCGTCGCGTAAAGGCGATGGTGGATCAGATGGACGTGGAAGGTTTCGGCGGCTGCACCATCACCGGCTCGTGCGAGGCGGTGTGTCCGAAGGAAATCTCCCTCGACTTCATCGCGCGCATGAACCGCGACTACGCGGTGGCCTTGCTCAAGGGTGAACCAAAGGCGGGGAAGTCCGGTGGGGCAGGCTGACAACGTGCTGCCGGCTGGCAAACTCTCGTGTCCGGTTCAACCGTTCGGATAATTGAGCCGGTTTTGACCGGACTATGACCGGTGCTTTGGGCGGGTTCTGGCTCAAGGGCCTGGCCCCGAACCTTCCACCCGCAAGCACCGCTCGATCTCCTGTCGCCGCACCATAGGTCCGGACGGAACCTCGCTCGTTCCTCTCCATTGATTTTTTCCTGCTTGGAGCTTCCTGATTTCAGAGCGTGTATTCCAACTGCTTCATCTCCTCAGCCCGTAAAAAACAGTGCTCGCAGTCCGCCAGCGGACGCGCATTTCTTACTCTTAAACCGGCCTAATCTTTGTCATTGGAAAAAACCACACGGCCCGGGATTGCTCCCGGGCCGTTCTAAACTGTGTTGAACCCTTTTGGATTAGGCCTTGCGGCGGGCCGCGAAGGCACCAAGGGCGAGGAGCGCCGTTCCGAGGAACGTCACCATTGAGCCGCCTTCAGGGGCGTTGACGAACAGGTGGATGTCGCCGCTGGTGATCTGGCCGCCAGCCTGCACGAGGTCCAAGCGGACCGTGAAGGCGACAGTCGGATCAGCGGGAACTGCGCCCAGCGCGTTCTGGCCGAACGGGTTGGGGCCGTTGAACACCTGGCTGGTGAGCAAGTTGGCCTGGTTCAACTCGACATTATTACCCGCGTAGTAGGTGCGGATCGTGGCCGAGTTCGCCGCGCTGGTGCCGAGTGTGCCGCCCGAGGCAGTCACAGCCGAACCGGGCGTCGCCAAGTTGAAGCCGTTTTCGCTGAACAACACCGTGAGCGTGCCGTTACCGGCGCCCGCCGTACGGGTGATGCTCCAGTTCAAGTCCAGTTCCGGGGCCGTGGCCGAGCCGATGATCGGCTTGGTCGTGCCCGCCGAGAGAATCACGCTCCATCCGGCAAACGTGCCCGGGGTGGCCGTGTAGCTCACGAAACCAGCTTGAGCCGAACCGTCACCGACGCCGCCGTCTTGGACCGTCACCGTAACAATTCCGTCCGTGATCCGGATGGTCGGAATAGCCTGAGAGACAGAAGTAGCGGCCAATGCGAGGGCCACGCTCAGGATTGCGACATTACGTTTAAGATTTTTCATAGTTTTTAGGGCTTGGGTTCAACACCAAGTTTCCAGTGTTAAGCCCGCTTCGTGCCAAGAGGGTAATGAGCAAAACAGGCTAGGACTCAAGTAACTGAAAATTCGTGGCTTGCCCTGAATTGGACCCCGCCTAAGCCAGGCTGACTGCCCCTCGAAAGTGTAAGCCTTGACTGACAGTTCACTTCAACCGTTGCAAGGCCTCCCGGGCCTGCGTGGCGAAGGCCGAATTCGGCGCGGCGGTCACGGCGGCGTTGAAGGCTTCGCGGGCGTTGCTCACGCGCTGGGACTTCTCGTGGCTCAGGCCGAGGAGGTAAAACGCTTCCGCGTCCGTGGAGTTTTGGGCTGTGGCCTGGGTCAAGGCGGTCACAGCGAGGCGGAAATCGCCCTTCCGATACGCGGCCTGCCCGAGAGACTTGGCGAGCGCGGCGTCTTTGCTGAAGACTTGCCGCGCCTTGGTGGCGAGTTCGATGGCCTTGTCCTCCTGGCCCGGCGAACCGGCGTAAATCATCGCAAGCTGCCGCTGCGCCGGGGCGAAGGATTTGTTCAGGGTCAGAACTTTCTCGTAGCCCGTGATCGCGTCCTGTGGCTTCCCGGATTTTTCCGTGGCGAGCGCCGCCGTCATCAGACCGGGCAGATCGTTGGCATCACGCGCCAGACGGGCCGACGCGGCCTTTTGCGCGGCCTCCGCAGTGCCTTTGCCTTCGGCGAAATCGAGCAGCACCGGCAAATCCCGCGCCTCCGCCCCACGCGCGACCGTGTCGCGCTTGAGATAATCCGCCGTGGTTTCCCGCGCCGCGTCAAACTGCCCGAGGCAATACTGCGCGACCGCCAGATCGTGGAGCAGTTCCGCCTCGGGCGCGCTGCTGCGAAGGTTCTCCTGGAGCAACGCCGCCGCGCTGGCGAAATCCCCGCTGCGATACGAGAGCCGCCCGAGCACGCCCGCCACCGCCGGATCGTTCGGCGCATTTTTCCGCGCCGTCTTCGCCAGTTCCAAGGCCTTCGCCAAGTTGTTCAATTTGTCAGCCTGCAACGCCGCCGCCTTCGCCAGCGGCGCGGCCACGGTGGGATTCAACTTCGCCGCCGCTTCGTACGAAGCCGCCGCCTTGGCAAAATTTCCCGCCGCCTCGTGCGCCAGCCCAAGCCGGAACGCCGCGAGATAATCCTTCGCGTCCGCCTGCACCGCCGCTTCCAGCTTCGCCACCGCGTCCGCGCCCGGTGCTGCGCTCAGGACCGCGAGCCGTTGCTCCGAGTCTTTCACCAGCGCCGGAGCGCCTTTCAGCGCGATGACTTTCTGGAACGACGCGCGCGCCGCCTCCTCCTGGCCCATCACGTATTCCGTGCGCGCGAGGTGATAAACAATCTCCGCCACGTTCGGCTTGCGGCCCGCCGCCTCGCGCAAAAAATTCAGCGCCTGCGGGTACTCGCCCTTGCGAAAATGAATCCAGCCCAGCGTGTCCGCCGTGTCCGGATCAGAGGGCTGAAGCTCGCGCGCCTTGCCCGCCGCCACCACCGCCGGCTCCAGTTCGTTCAAACGTTCGGCGAGCAGATACGCGAGATTATTCCAAGCCATCGCCACGCGCGGATTCAGCTTCACCACCGTCTCGTAATGTTTCCGCGCGTTCGCGTAATCGCCTTCCGCGTCGTAGGCCATGCCGAGTTGCAACTGCGAGGTCACGTCGTCGGGATTGCGCTGGATGGCTTCCTTGAACTGCGCGATGGCGCTCTGGTTGTCGCCCGACGACGACTCCAGTTGCGCCAGCAGCACATACAATCCGCTCGCCTCCGGCGTGCGCTGCGCCACTTCCTTGAGCAGCCGCGTGGCGTTGTTGGTGTCGCCTTTGGCGAGCGCGAGCTTGGCCGCGAGCATCATCGCGCCGGGCGCGTTCGTGTGCAGCACGAGCAGCGCGTTCACGCGTTCTTGCGCGGCGTCGAATTTTTTCTCGTCCACGTCCAGGTCGAGCAGCTCCTCCGAAGCCGAGAGATAATACGGCGAGAGCCGCAACGCCTCCTCATACATCTTCCGCGCCTCGGCCGGACGCCCCTGCCGCGAATGGATGAAACCGAGATACGCCGGAAACTCCGGCTGCTTGGGAAACTGCTGGCCCAGCTCCGTGTACAAACTGAACGCCTGGTCCAACTGCCCCATCGCGCTGTAGGCATTGGCCAGAATCATCTTCCCCTGCGCGTTCGTGGGATACGCTTTGAGGAACGCCAGCATCGAGGTGATCGCCTCGCCCAGCCCGCCCGAGCGCATCTTCAATTCCGCGCGCAGCAAGATCGCCGGCGTGTACCCCGGGTTCAATTGCAGCGCGTCGTCCAGGCTCTTCATCGCCTCCGCCGCCGCGCCCGTCTGCACCTGCGCGACCGCCGTCTCGTATTTCAGCTCCGGCGATTTGGGATACAGGTCGTCCAACTGCTTCAGCTCCGCCAGCGCCTTCACCATCTCGCGCTGCAACACATACGCCCGCGCGCGCATCAGCCGGATGTCATAGCTGGTCGGATGCCACGACAGCACGCTCTGCGCGATGCGCTCGCACTCGGCAAAATCATTTTCCCCCAGCGCAATCTTCCCGCGCAAAATCCACGCCGGCGTGTCGTCCGGCGTCGCCTTGAGAATCTCCTCCAGGATTTTTTTCGCCGCCGCGTTCTCGCCCGCCTGCATCTTGGAAATTGCGAGCTGCAACTTCGCCGGCGAATGCGCGGGCGAATTCTCCATCGCGCTCCGCAGGAACGCCTCCGACTCCGGCCCGCGCTTTTGCGCCGACGCCACGCGCCCTTGCAACACCTTCACCTCGGGCGCCTTGTCGTTCAGCTTCACCGCCGCCTGCACTTCCACGTCCGCCGCCGCCGCGTTGTTCTCGCGCAACAGCAAGCTCGCCAGCGCCGCGTGCGTGGCCCAAGTCGCCGTGCCGCCCTGCTTCTGCGCCTGCAATTTCTCCCGCGCTGTCGCCAGCGTCTCCGGCGAGAAAGCCGTGTCCGCCAGCAGCATCGTTGCGCCCGCATGGTCCGGCTTTTTCCCGAGGATGAACAACGCCTCCTCGCGCGCCGGCTGCATCCGCTGGAGCGAGACCATCACCGTGCCCAGCAGGTAGCGCATCTCCAGATCGTCCGGCACCAGTTCCTTCGCGCGCGTCAGCACCTGATACGCCTCAAACGTCCGCCCCTGCGCGTGGTAAATCATCCCCAGCCGCCGCACCACCGCCGGGTCCGCCGTGGGACTCAGCTTCGCCGCGCCGAGGAATTCGATCTCCGCCTTTTGGAAATCGTTCTTCTGAAAATAACTTTCGCCGCGCTCGACGTGCCGCTGGCGCTTCGATTCCTGCGTGCAGCCCGTCAGCCCCGCGAGCACGCCCGCCGCGAGGACGAGCACCAGCGTTTGTTTGATGCCATTTTTCATAATCAACTTTTCTCCCTCCTAATTATCGTCGTGGTCTTCGATGACTCTGACCGTTTGAACCACCAAAGCAATCCGAACAATGGGACCAGCGACAGCGCGAAGAAGATCGGCCCGCCCTGATGATGCAGCGGGCCGTGAATCACATTCGGATCCACGTTCACCGAGAGCCAGCCCAGCACCGTGATGCGCGCGCCGTTCCGCAGCAGCCCCAGCGGAATCGTCGCCAGCGCCAGTGCCGCGCGTTTCCAGCCCGTCCGCAAAAACATTTTCCCCGCGATGAGGCTCGTGATGAACAGCACCAGCGTCGAACGCACCCCGCTGCATTCCTCCGCCACACGAATCATCAGGCGCGGCAACTGGAACATCAGCCCCTCACGCAAGACCGGCAGCCCGCTCCACTGAAACATCCAGTCCGTGACCTCCGCCGAGCCGAGCTGCAACGCGATGCTCATCCGATCCGTCACCGCCAGCGGCAGCGGGATGAAGAACGCGAGGAACCAGATGGCGAACTGATGCTGCTTGAGTTTCTCCCAGCCCACAGTGTGCAAGGCCACGCCGAGCAACATCAGCAAGTAGCCGAGCACACCCGCCCACAGATATTCTGTCACCGGCAGCACCTTCGCTGCACGCCATTGAAAATAGTAGAACGTCGCCAGCAGCCCCAGTGCTTCCGCCATCACTACAATTGCAGGGATACGCGCCTGTCCCGCTGCTTGGCTGGCGGCCTGAACATTCTTCCCATCCAAAAACCGCCATACGTACCACGACACCACAGGAATCAGCAGCAAGTGCGAATGCAGTTCACTCTTCAACGATAGCCGCACCAGTTCCCACAACGGCAGTGCGAACACCCCCGTCACGAGCAGCGCCATCGGCCAAAACCGCCGTGTCCAAGTCTGACTTTCCCCAGTCATCACAAATTCTTCCGATACCATGCCAGCGCCTGATCCAGTCCCGACGCCACCGTGAATTGTGGCTCGTAGCCCAGCGCCTTAGTCACCGCCTCAATGCTCGCCTCCGAGTGCCGCACATCCCCCACGCGGAAATCGCGATACGCCGGTTTTGCTCCGTTCAACTCAGGATGAAACGGCGCGAGCCGCGTGCGCAAAAATTCATACAGCTCGTTCAACGTCGTCTTGCCGCGCCGCGCCACATTGAACACGCGGTTGACCGATGACTTCTCAGGACACGTCGCCGCCAGAATGTTCGCCTGCACCACGTCCGCAACGTGGCAGAAATCCCGCGTCGTCTCGCCGTCACCGAAAATTTCCACCGGCTCGTTGCGCATCATCTTCGCGACCCATTTCGGAATCACCGCCGCGTACGCGCCGTTCGGGTCCTGGCGCGGGCCGAAGATGTTGAAGTAACGCAGCCCCACCGTCTCCAGCGCGTAGCAGCTCGCCGCCATCTGCGCGTAGCTCTCGTTCACCAGTTTCGTGAGCGCGTAGGGCGAGAGACAGCGCCCAAGTTTCTCTTCCACTTTCGGCAAGGTCGCGTCATCGCCATACACCGCGCTGCTCGACGCGTACACGAAGCGCCGCGCGCCCGCCTCCTGCGCCGCGAGCAGCAGATTGAAAGTCCCGGTCACGTTCACGTCATGCGCCAGCAGCGGCTTCTCAATCGAGAGCGGCACCGAGCCAATCGCCGCGTGATGCAGCACGTAATCCACGCAGTCACACGCCTCACGCACCGCTTCCAGATTGCGGATGTCGCCCGTCTCCATCTCGAAGCGGTCCCACGCCGCCGGCTCCACCGCGCGCTCGACCTCGTCGAGATTGCGCTGATGCCCGCTCGAAAAATCATCCAGCCCCACCACGAACTGATCGAGCCGCAGCAGTTCTTCCACGATGTTCGACCCGATGAATCCCGCCGCGCCCGTGACGAGCCAGGTTTTGGGGTCGCGTTGCAGTTCCGCTCTGCGCTGTTGGTAAGTAGTCATGTTAGAAAATCAGAATGACGAATGACGAATGACGAATGACGAATGACGAATGACGAATGGAAGTCGAGGACGCAAACGGGCCATCGGACCGACTTCTGCCATTCGTCATTCGTCATTTGAATCGTTGCCAGTCACTCCGCCGAGAACAAAAAACGCGAATACACATACGCCAGCGCCTCCGACAGCGTCTCCTTCACGCCCTCGCTGTAGCGCCACCAATGGTTCGCGTCATACTCCACGTTGGTCAGCGGAATGATGCCGACCTTCGCGTCGGGAAAAGCTTTCTGGTAGAGCAACCGGCTGCGCCGCGCGTGCGGCCCGAGCGTCGCGAGATTGAACGCCTTGAGTTCCACGCGATTGGTCTCGCACCACTTTCGCAACGACACTGCCGCCGCATACGTGCGGTCGCGCCGCACCTCCCAGCCGGGGACGTATTGAATCATCGTCGCCGGCACGCCCACGCGCACCAGCCGTGACTGCGCCACCGAGGCGAAGGTGTCCGAGTCATTGCGCGAGTTACGGTCGGCGAGCGTCGGCCCGCCCGTCGTGTAAATCTTGTCGTAATCGCCGAACACGCGCGCCACATAGCCCGTCAGCGCGTAACGTGGCACCCAGCCCTCCAGCACCAGCACGCGCGTCTCGACCGGCGCGCTCACCGCGAGAAAGCCATGCACCGACCGCACGCCGATGATGCCGCCGCCAATCAGCACGATGAGCAAGGCCAGCCACCCGCGCCAAGTCAGCGACCACGACTCTTTCCGCCGCAGCAGGCCGAACCATTTCCGCCGCGCAGGCAGGATGTTTTGTGATTGGGATGAACTCATTTCGCTTCGGCTCGCCGCAGATTCGTCAGCGCGTAAAAAATCTGGCTCTGCGGCCAGCGCACGAAAGGAAAGGTATGCCGCCAGCCGCCACGATAGACGCGCGTGGTGAAATGTCCGTCGCGCAACTGATGCCGCGCGATGAGCCACGCCGCGAGTTGCTGCGCGTGCGCGAAGGCCGCCGGAATGCTCTCCTTCAGCAATGCTCCGAGCGTGATGGCTTCGGCGAAGTTATACATTTCCAGTTTCAC
>JANOAY010000150.1:0-1515 GCA_031411375.1 Pedosphaera sp.
ACTCGCCGAGGAGATGAACATGAGTCCCTCGCGCGTGGCGCAGATGCGGACGGCGGCCATTCGTCCGGCCTCACTCGACGCGCCGATTGGCGATGATGACTCGCAGACCTTTTCCGATCTGGTCAGCGACGAGCGCGCGCATGATCCTTACGAGGATTTGGAGGACAAGACCGTGACCGGCATGTTGCAGGAGATGGTGAAGACGCTCGACCCGCGCGAGGCCACGATCCTGCGCTACCGCTTCGGCCTCGACGGCGGCAACGAGAAGACGCTGGAGGAAGTGGGACAGAAATTCGGCGTGACCCGCGAGCGCGTGCGGCAGATTCAGAACATCGCCCTCAAGCGGATGCGCAAGATGATTGAAAAGCTGGAAGCGAAGAAGAAGTAGCTCGTGCGTCGGGTTCCTTGTTCAAAAGTATTTAACCACGGATGGGGAAGGGATGCAGCTCTGATGAACTGGCTGATTTTTATCCGTGTTCATCCGTGTCCATCCGTGGTTAAAAAAGAAGCGAATTGATTATGAGCAACGCCGCCGCCATCGAAAAAGCCATCCGCAACGTCCCCGACTTCCCCAAGCCAGGCATCCAGTTCAAGGACATCACCCCACTGCTGGGCGACGCCAAACTTTTCGCAGCGAGCATTGATTTGCTGACCAGCAGCTTCAAGCCGGGCGAGGTGGACATCGTGGTGGGCATTGATGCGCGCGGATTTATTTTTGCCGGCGCGGCGGCGTTGAAGTGGGGCGCGGGCTTCGTGCCAATTCGCAAGCAGGGCAAGCTGCCCTTCAACACGCACGAGGAAAGCTACGACCTCGAATACGGCTCGAACGTCCTCGCCATCCACACCGACGCCATCAAGCCCGGCAGCCGCGTGGTGCTGGTGGACGACTTGCTGGCCACGGGTGGCACGGCGGGAGCGGCGGCTTCGCTGATCCAGAAGCTCGGCGGCAAACTTTTAGAAGTCAGTTTCCTCATCGAGCTTTCGTTCCTCAACGGGCGCGAGAAGCTCAAGGGCATGCCGGTGCGCTCCATCGTGCGCTACTAGCGTGCAGCCTGCCGGTCAGAGCCTCATCCCGGTCCGCGACTACGATCTCGCCGCCACGCTGGCGTGCGGCCAGGCGTTTCGCTGGCGGGAGCGGGAGGGTTGGTGGCCGGGCGTGATCGCAGGCCGCTGGGTGCGATTGCGGCAGACGGAGGAGGGAATTGTTTTTCAAACCGCGACACCATTGAACGACGACGCACCGCTCCGCCACTACCTGCAAACGGAAATTAATCTCACCTCCGTACTCGCCAGTTTTCCAGAGGACGAGCCGATGCGGAATTCCGTCACGGCCTGCCATGGCCTCCGCCTTCTGCGCCAAGAACCGTGGGAATGTCTCGCGTCGTTCATTCTCTCGTCCACCAAGCAAATCGTGCAGATCCAGCAAATCGTCGAGCTGCTCTGCGTGCGGTTCGGTTCGCCGCTGGCCACTCCAGCGGCGGGTTCATGGCCCACCGCTACGGCGCCACCCGGGCC
>JANOAY010000151.1:0-14412 GCA_031411375.1 Pedosphaera sp.
AGCTCAACAGTGGGTTGTTGCTTTCGGTCGCGGGGCATACAAGGAAGCAATCTGGTCTATTTTTAACAACGACGTGGTGATGGAGCAGCAGCAGCATGAGATTGATAGTCGCTTCGCTGGTCTAGTGCATCTCGCAAAACAGATGCTTCCTGCGTTTGAAACTCCAAAAGTGATCGACCTGACTCCGAACTGGAAACGCGCCCGCTACAAAGACCTCGTCCGTGAAAAAGCCGGGGCCGACTGGTTCGACATCTCGCCCGCCGAACGCCGCCAGCGCGCGCATGATCTCGGCGCGGAGATTGGCAAGGAATACGAAGACTTCGAAGTCACCGGAGCCGTCTTCGAGAAGCTCATCGAGCCGACGCTCATCCAGCCGACGTTCGTCACGCATTTGCCGAAGGAACTCGTGCCCCTCGCCAAGCTTTCGCCCGACGACCCGACCACGGTGGAAGTCTTCGAGTGCTGCATCAACGGACAGGAGATTGCGCCCGGCTACACCGAGCAGAACGATCCCATCGCGCAGCGCAACACGCTGGAGCACCAGGCCGGCGGCGAGCAGCAGAAGCTCGACGAGGACTTCCTCGTCGCCCTCGAACACGGCATGCCCCCGGCGGGCGGCATCGGCATCGGCATCGACCGCCTCTGCATGATGCTCCTCGGCCAGGAAAGCATCCGCGACGTGATCCTCTTCCCGCAGTTGAAGCCGAAAGCGTGACGGGCGGTTGGTGGCTAAAACTGACCACCTAAAGGTGCCGGGGAGGTGGTTTTGCCGTCTGGGAGGCCATTTCTTGCCAAAACAGGGGTTTTCCGCTCCGGAACGCCGCCCCCATTTCCCGGAGGGAACACCCCGCGCCGCGCAGTGGACACCCCGGCGGCTCCGGGGAACACCCCGGACGGCGGAGGGAAGACCCCGGACGGCGGAGGGAAGACCCCGCCGGCGGGAGCGGACACCCCGCGCCGTGGAGGGAAGACCCCGCCGCGCGCGGGGGAGACCCCGCGGCAAATGGGATGGCTCCCCATTTGGCGGAGGGAAGACCCCGCGCCGTCCGGGGAAGACCCCGCCGGGCGGAGGGAACACCCCGGAGCGTCCGGGGGGCACCCCGCGCCGAATGGGGAGCGGCCCGGAGCGCAGAGATTCCGGTTAACAGCCGCCTGCCAAGTCATCGACCGCCTGTGCCTGATGCTCCTCGGCCAGGAAAGCATCCGCGACGTGATCCTCTTCCCGCCGTTGAAGCCGAACGAAGTGAGCGTGCCCCCGACGTCCCGCCGGGCCGGAGCATATGGACAACGAGCGCGCTTCGACGAGGGGGTGACGTTTGGATTGGTGAGAACAGGAACCCTCGCTCCGCCAAATTTGGACGCTGCCCCTGAGGGCGTGGCGGTCCAATTCGCGGGCGAATGACCCGGACCAGAAAGATCGCCGCCGAAATGCCTAGGGTTGGGGGCGGAAAACAGGCGAAGCTCGGCGCATGAACGCCAGCGAAACCTATTCCTGTCTCCGTGACCTGCAAGTCGTGCCCACTGTCCCGCGCATCACCACCGAACAAATTTCGGAACTCGTGAAGCGCAAGCTCATCCTCCGCGTGGAGAAGACGGGCAACATTGTCCTCACTCAGCTCGGCGTGCATACCAAGAACGGCCAGTGCTGATTCGCGCGAACGCTGTTCGCATTTTTCCGGTCACCACTCAAAGAGGCGCAGGCTTCTTTGAGTTTTTCTTTATGTGGAATGGCGCAGGCCACGCGGGGGCGCGCTTCGATTAACATAATTCTTTGCCCTCACCGTTACAGACAACACACCGCTGGCGACCGAGGACTTGCCTTGTGGGATGTTTTCTGATTTAACAGTGGGACTCACGAGCTTCCAGACGCGGCATTGGCGTGCCGCATTTACGTCGCTCGACCCAAACAAACAGCGTGTTAAGAAGTGCGTCTATGCTCGCCTGGCGTTGGCTGCGGACATCTCTGTCCGTATCCTGCGAGCGTCCGTTCCTGAACTCATCCCTCAAGTCTATGCAAACCATCCGTATCCTTGCCCTTCTCATGGCTCTCGTCGGCGCGTCTCGCGCGGCGGTGCCGACCATTGACACTCAACCGGCCAGTGCCACGAACTGTCCCGGCACCACCGCAACTTTCATCGTCGCCGCATCGAGCGATTCGTCCACGAACTACCAATGGTATTTCAACGAGACGAACGTGCTCGCCGATGCCACGAACGCCAGCTACGCCGTCGTCGGCGTCGCGTCGCTCAACGCGGGCGGCTACTCCGTCGTGGTCACCAACAACGACGGCTCCGTGACCAGCGTGGTCGCGCAGCTCGTCGTGAATGTCGCGACGACCGCGAGCGCGCTCGCCAATGCCACGGTGTGCGCGGGCGCGAACGCCAGCTTCAGCACCACGGCGGGCGGCACGGGGCCGTTCGCCTATGTGTGGCGCAAGGATGGCGGCGCGGCGCTCGGCTCGACCAGCAACTCTCTTGTGCTCGTGGCCGTGACGGCAGGCGACGCGGGCGTTTATTCCGTGGAAGTGACCGGCGCGTGCAACAGCGTGACGAACAGCGCGACGCTCACCATCAACCCGCTGCCCATCGTGACGGTCAACTCCGCCACCATCTGCCCGGCGGGCGCGGCCATCCTCACGGCCACGCACAACGCGACCAGCGCGACCTTCCTCTGGAGTCCCGGCGGTCAGACGACGGAAAGCGTGACCAATGCGCCCGGCTCGACCACGGTTTATACCGTCACGGTGACAGACGGCGTGACGCTCTGCTCCGGCCAAGGCAGCGGCACCATCACGGTCAACACGCTCACCAGCGTCAGCGCGATTGGCAACAAGACGAATTGCCCCGGCACGGCGGTGACCTTCACCACCACGGCCAGCGGCACCGGCCCGTTCAGCTACGTGTGGCGCCGGGCGGGCACGCTGGTGCAAGGCCCGGATGCGAACAACAGCTACACCATCGCGTCTGTCGTCCCGGGTGACGCGGCTGCTTACAGCGTGGAAGTGACCGGCGCGTGCAACACGGCCACGAACAGCGCGAACCTGGTCGTTGTGGCTCCGCCGACGATCACCGCGCAGCCCGTCAGCGCCACGACGCCGATGGGCAATGGCTTTGTCTTCGGCGTCACGGCCACCACGGTCAACACGGTCATCGCCCCCCTCAGCTACCAGTGGAAGACGAACAACGTGGAAATCTCCGGCGCGACCGGCACCAGCCTGGCCATTTCCAACCTCTCCCTCGCGCAGAGCGGGATGCAGGTGGCCGTGACCGTGTCGAACTGCGGCGGCATCACCGTCAGCGCCCCCGCCACGCTCACCGTCTCGCCGATCAGCGGCATCAGCTTCGACTTCAACACGCCGGGGCAGTTCACGAACGCGCCGTACAACTTGTTCGGCAACGAGTGGCAGAACAACGTGATCGTCGGCAATCCGCCCTTCGGCCCGATCATTCCGCATGAATCGCCGACCGGCGGCGTGGGCGTGGCCACGGGCAGCGGCGCGCTCGACCTCATGGTCAACCGCGGTGAAGACCAAAGCTCGACTTATCTCCCCTCGACCTTCGACTTCTCGCTCCACGGCAAGGCCATCACCATTTCGATGATGACGAAGATCAAGTTCCCGCAGACGCCGAACCTCGGACGCGCGCTGCACATCGGCCTGATCAACACGAACGTGATCGGCAACACCATGCAGGGCATCAACGCCAATGCTGGCCTGGGCTTCATCAGCGTCATTCTCGAAAACACCCGCACGAACGCGGGCGAGCTGTCCTACCAGCTCCGCACGCAGGTCAAGCCCATCAACGGCACGGCGACGGCGGAAGTCATCCCGGTGAACACCCCGACCAACGTCTTCAACACCAACATCTGGTACAAGATGGTGGTCAAGTTCACGAACATCAAAAACACCACGGCCAACAGCTTCACCGTGGATGCGAGCATCCAGGACTGGGGCACGAACGGCTTGGTTCCCGGCGCGGTGGCGCTCGCCTACTCCGGCACGCAGACGAACCTCGACATTGTCAACCATCCCCGGCTGCTGCTCTCCATTCGCGGCTTTGAAAACCGCGGCCTGAATTACTGGGACGACATTTACGTGACCACGGCCAGCGGCCCCATCGCCTTCGTGCAAGGCATCGGCAACGCGACCGTGACGCAGGGCAAGACGGCCACCTTCCGCGCGCTTGTGGATGGCGACGGCCCCTACACCTACCAATGGTTCAAGAACGGCACGGCCATCCCCGGCGCGGGCAACATCAAGTATCAGACGCCCCAGTTGCTGACCTCGGATAATGGCGCGGAATTCTCCGTGACCGTGACCAGCACCAACAACTCCGTGTCCAGCACCGGCATTGTCTCGGTGGTGTCGGATGCGCTGGATGTGCTTTCGGCGGGCAGCGTGGACGGCACGACGGTGGGCCTGCGCTTCGACCAGCCCGTGGACAAGATCTCGGCGGAGACGGCGGCGAACTACACCATCAACGGCGTGCCGGCCTTGTCGGCCCGCCTGCGCATCTTCAATCCGTTGAATCCGATGCAGCAGTTACGCACGAACGCCACGGAAGTGGTGCTCATCCCGGCCTCCCCGGTCTCCGGCTCGTTCACCGTGGCGGTGTCCAGCGTGACCTCGATTTCCGGCACGCCCCTGAGCGTGAACAACACGGCCATCGGCGTGCCGCTCGGCCTGATCAATCTGGACGTGGACCAGAACGTGAGCCGCTTCAGCCGTGGTGAAGCCAACGCGGCGCAGCAAGGCACGCTGCCCGGCGAGACCTACAGCTTCGCGCCCGGCCAGGCGGAACTCGTGTCCGGCGGCAACGACATCTTCGGCAACTTCGACGGGTTCCGCTTTGTCTATAAGCAGATCACCGGCGACTTCGATCTCAAGACGCGTGTGCCCTACATTGATCTGGTCCGCACGCCGACCAAGGGCGGCTTCGACGCCCGTGTGAGTCTTGATCCCGCCTCGCCGCACGTTGGCACCTTTGCGAATCCGAAACTGCCGGGCCGTAACTTTATCGAGGGCGGCGCGCGCACGAACTTCAACCAGGCCACCGTCTCGTGGGGCAACCAGAACGCCATCTCCTATCCTGATGTCTGGATCCGCTTCCGTCGCGTGGGCAACACCTTCCTCCGCTATGCAAGCGCCAACGGCATCAACTGGGTGCTGGAAGGCCAGTTCAGCGCGAGCACGCCCGGCGGCCAGGGCGTGGTCTTCCCGGAGACGCTTTACGTCGGTCTCGCCGGCAACTGCAACGTGGGCGGCACGGCCATCCAGCAGCACGCGGTGCAGCAGTTTGACAGCTTTGGGAATTACGCGGGCTATGTGAACCCGCTCATCACCATCAACACCCAGCCCAACAGCCAGACCAACTTCGCGGGCAACTCCACGAACTTCACCGGCCTTCAGGTCACGCTCACCACCAACGGCGTGGTCGTGCCGGCCACCTTGGGCGAACTCTCCTTCCTCTGGCAGCGCAGCAATGGCGTCGGCGGCTGGACCAACGTGCCGAATTCCGGCCAGACGACGAGCAATCTCGTGACCGGCGCACTCTTCGCCCAGGACAATGGCGCGCAGTTCCGCGCCATCGTGAAGGCGGCCGGCGCCCTGAGCGTGACCAGCGCGGTGGTGACGATGACGGTCATTGACCCGACCCCGCCCGCCGTGGTGGCGGTGCATGTCGCGACGAACCAGGCCAATCAGGTGCTCGTGTATTTCTCCGAGAACGTCTCGGACAGCGCGCTCCTCGCGTCGAACTACCGGCTGACCAACCAGCTCACCGGCGTGGTCTATACCATTGGCAGCGCGTCCTTCCTGAGCGGCGACCGCCGCACGGTCGTGCTCACGGTGACGACGCCTCTGGAAAGCTCCGCGCGTTATGCGCTGGGCATCACGGGCGTGGCGGATTTGGGCGGCCTGAACAACGTGTCCACGGCCCCGGTCTTTGCGGTGTCGGGCCAGAGCGGCACGTTCAACCCGGTGGTCATTGACTACTACGGCTCGCTGGCCACGGCGGCGAACCTGAGCGATCTGACGAACAACATCAAATTCATCAACGACGCGCCGGACTGGATGATGTTGAGCAACACCTTCAGCTTAAACGGCGGCAACACCGGCTTCCCGACTTCCGCCCCGATGCTGGGTGACAACTACGGCGTGCGGATGCGCAGCTTCTTCGTCCCGCCGACGAACGGCCAGTATGTCTTCTGGTGGCGCGCGGATGATTTCGCCCGCTTCTTCATGAACGTCAATCCGACGGACAGCACCAATCCGGCGGGCCGCACCGGCTCGTTCACCATGGGCGTGAACAACCCGAACTATAACCCGACCAACTCCTTCACCACACCGGCGCTCACGGCGGGCCAGGCTTACTACACGGAGCTGCTCTTCAAGGAAGGCGGCGGCGGCGACGGTGCCGCGCTCATGGTCACGATGGGCAGCAGCACGAACACGGTCCCGGCGGCGACCGCGATTTCGCCCGGCTACCTCTGGCGTTACCCGGAAGGTGTGGTGCCGAGGCCGAAGATGGTCGTGGACTTCTTCACGGGCCTGGACAACCTCGGTCGCGTGGGCCAGTCCGCGAATGGCAACCTGCCCGACTTGAACTGGGTGACCAACTTCCAGGCGGTCATCGCCGGCACGGTCAACGGCACGGGCTACGAGCGGGTCTCCGGCTATTCGACCAACTTGGGCAACACCAGCTTGGACAACTATTTCGGACGCATCTACGGCTACTTCGTTCCACCGACCAACGGCAATTACCGCTTCTTCACCCGTTCGGACGACTCGTCCTCGTTCTTCATGAACACGAACGCCAGCAACAGCACGGACCCGGCGGGCAAGGTGCATTTGCGCAGCCAGTTCCAGTTCACCAACATCACCGCGCTCTGGCAGGCTCCGCAGACCGTCACCCTTTTGGGCGGTCAGCGTTACTACATCGAAGGCAACTGGCGTGAAGGCACCGGCGGCGACGGCATGACCATCGCGGTGCGCGGCGGCAGCGAGCCGGCCCCGACCGGCGGTCTCGACCTGATTCCTGACAACATGCTGGTCTTCCCGACCAACCTCGACCGCATGGGACCGATCAACTTCAACATGGCGGGCAGCTCCGGCGGCATTGCTCCCATGAATCCGACCGTGACCGAGGGCCAGACCCTCACCTTCCAGGCACGCGGCGTTTCCGGCGCGCTGCCGTATCTCGGAGCCATCTGGGCCAAGAACGGCGTGCCGCAGGAACAGAGCGTGACGTGGTGGGTCACCCAGCCTTTCACGCTCGCGGACAATGGCTCGGTCATCACCCTCACCGTCACGAACCACTTCAGCTCCGCCACGGCCACGAGCATCGTGACGGTGCTGGCGGACAACGCCGCGCCGACCATCCTCACGGCGGTCGCCTCGCAGTATGGCGACGCGGTGGTGCTGACCTTCAGCGAGGCGCTGGATTCCCTGAGCGCGGAAACGGCGGGCAACTACAGCATTCCCGGCCTGACCATCTATGCGGCTTCGCGGGATGATTTTGACGGCAACCGGGTGCATCTCCGCACCTCGCCGCACACTCCCGGCACGGTCTATACCGTCTCCGTGAGCGGCGTGAAGGATCGTTCCTCGACCGGGAATGCGATTGCTCTGGCCACGAAGAACTTCACCGCGTGGGGCTTTGGCGGCTTGGGCACCGTGTTCGTGGAAGTGTTCACCAACACCGCCGGCACTTCGCCGGACAACTTCTTCTTCGACCCGAAGGGCATCTACAACCTGCCGGATTATTCCTATTACACGAACGTGTTTGCCGCCGGCCTCTTTGCCGCGCACTCCGGCCTCGAGTTCTGGACCGCCCGCGTCACGGGTCTGTTCATGCCGCCGAGCAATGGCCTCTACCAGTTCTACACCCGTGGCGATGACGGCACGCGCCTCTACATGAACACCAACGGCCCGGATGCCGCCGGTCGCACGCTCATCGCGCGCAACGACGGCGCCAACTCGGGGACCATTGGCACCACCTCCGGCTATCTGACCGGTCTGGCCAACGGCAACGTCGGCAACAGCGCCAGCCCGCTCATCTCGCTCACCAACGGCACGCCTTACTACATGGAAGCGATCATGAAGGAAGGCGGCGGCGGCGATTACCTCACGGTGCTGATGCGCTCGATTGATCCGGCCACCGGCCAGCCTTACGTGGCCCTGCCTTTGACTCCGGCGGCGGCTGATGTGCTCGGAGCCGGCGCCTTCCAGACCATCGGCAACCCGGACATCAACCAGCTCGTGATCGCCTCGGCTCCGCCCACGGAACTGACGGTCTATGAAAACGAACTCGTGAACCTTGAGCTGGTGGCCAGCGCCATTCCCCCGTCGCTCACGCCTTTCATCACCTATCAATGGCAGCGCACCAACGAAGGCTCCGGCACCTTCACGAACATCCCGGGCGCGACCGCAGCGAGCCTGTCCTTCTACGCCGCGCTTACGGATGACAACGGCGTCTTCCGTATCCGCGCCTCGATCCCCGGCCAGACGCTGTTCTTCTCGACCTTGATGCATGTGATCGTGGACGTCGATCCGCCGTACCTCGTCTCGGCCAGCGCCCGCACGCAGAGCAGCGGCGTGCAACTCGTCGGCATCGCCTTTGACGGGCCGACGACCGCCGGCATCGCCACCGAGCCGTCCTCCTACTACGCCATTGACGAGTTCAGCACGCTGGTGGCCTTCACCGCCGCGCAGTACCGTCCTGGCTACCCGAACAAGCTGCTGCTCACCGTGGACAGCACCAGCGGCACGCTGGTCGGCAACTTCACCCTCTATTGCGACTACATGACGGACACGGCGGCCGTGCCGAACGCCGGCTTCGGCCTCTTCGCGACCGGCGCAGTGCAGCGCCTCAGCGAGCAGATCGTCGGCACCATCGGCACCATCGCCGCCGGCGGTTACAACACCGCCGCGCCCGGCCTGGGCTTCTCCGGCCTGCTCACGCCTACGGACATGTTCACCGACACCAACGCGGGCTGGGATGTCTCCGCCAACGGCTGGGACATCTGGAACACCGTGGACGGCTTCCTCTTCGGCTACCGCGAAGTCTCCGGCAACTTCGACATCAAGACCCGCATCAACAAATTCACCGGCGCGGATCAATGGTCCAAGGCCGGTCTGATGGTGCGCCCGTCCACGAACAGCAACAGCCGCATGTTCTTCATGTGCGCCACGCCCCGCACCACGCCCATTGCCGGCCAGTTGCCCAACAACTTCTTCGCCGGCCAATACCGTGACCTCGACGGCGGCGCTCCGGCCAACGTGCAGAACGCCGTGCCGCCCGGCTACCCGAACGCTTGGGTCCGCCTCCAGCGCAGCAACTCCGTCTTCTACGGCTCCTGGAGCACGAACGGCACGGACTGGACGAACCTGTTCTTCCGCGACTTCTCCACGACCATCAGCGGCGCCTTCCCGGACAGCGTGCTCGTCGGTCTCGCGACCACTGGCCATGACCAGACCCGCAGCCTGGCCAACAACGCCTATGTGGAATACCGCGACCTCTACTTCCCGAACGGCGCGGTCATCGTCACCCAGCCGGAGCCGGCCTTCGTCGAAGTGGGCATCCACCAGAGCGTGACCTTCTCGAACCTCACGGCCACGGGTGATGGCGTCCGCTACCAATGGCGTCTGAACGGCGCGGCCATTGCCAATGCCACCAATGCGAGTTTGACCTTGCCGAACACGGCGGTCGGCCAGTCCGGCATCTACACGGTGGCGGCCTTCACCGACGGCGGCGGTCAGATCAGCTCGAACGTGGTCCTCTCCGTGACCAACGTCCTGCCGACCATCGTGAATGATTCCCTGACCACGACGCAGGGCGTGACCATCACGTTCCCGGCCTCGGACCTCCTCGTGAACGACAGCGACTTCGAACTCGATCCGCTCTCGGTGCTCGCGGTGTTCTATCCGCACACCCTCGCCACGAACTTCGATGGCGGCGCGTTCAGCGGCGCGGTCATGTATGGCACGGCCACCAACGTCGCCACCGGCGGCACGGGTGATTCGGGCCGTCTCCGCATCAACGACGGTCTGGCAAGCCAAGCCGGCTCCGTGGTCTTTAACGAAGTGACGCCCGGGGCGCGCGTGCTGGCCTTCCGGGCCACGTTCAACCTCCGCATTGCCGAAGGCAGCGCGGAACCGGCGGACGGCTTCAGCTTCAACTTCGCCGGCGACCTCCCGAATGCGGCGACCGGCACGCGCGCGTCGGAAGACGGCGTCGGCAGCGGCTTCAGCTTCTGCGTGGACAACTACCGCTTCCTGCCCTTCGTGGGCGTGGGTTCCGCCGCCGGCAGCGGGGCCAGCACCACGGCCAACACCTCCGGTCTGAAGGTCAACTACGGCAATATTGTCCGCGCCGGCGTTCAGGCTCCGACGTGGAACAACACCACCTACCAGCCCGTGGATATTACGCTGGAGTCCGACGGTCGCCTCACCGTGCTGGTCAATGGCACCAACGTGTTCGGTGCCCTCACTATTCCGTGGGTGCCGCAGGCGGGCCGCTTCGGCTTCTTCGCCCGGGCCGGCGGCCAGTTCGAGTCGCACTCGATTGATGACCTGAACATCAGCTACATCGCCGAGGACACGGAGAAGGGCGGCATCATCACCCTGACCAACGGCGTCGTGGCCTACACGCCTCCGGCTATTGGCTGCGGACTCGACACGTTCTTCTACCTCGCCAGCGACGGCCAGGTCGGCGGCACCAACGTCGGCACCGTCAACGTCACCATCATCGGCACGAATCCCCCGGTGCTCGTGAGCTGCGCGGCCAACCAGACCTACTACGTGTCCGGCGGCTGCACCTTCAACCTGCCGAACCTTACGGGCGGAGTGGTGGCCACTGATTGCGGCCCCTTGACCATCTCACAAAGCCCGGCAGCAGGGACGGCGCTCGGCCTGGGTAACACCACCGTCACGTTCAACATCACGAACAACGCCGGTCTCTCCACCAACTGTCAGATCACCGTGACCGTGCTCGACACGAATGCTCCGAGCGTGACCTGCCCGGCCAACATCGTCGCCGAAGCCACCGGCCCGTCCGGTCGCGTCGTGACCTTCACGCCGTCCGGCTCGGACAACTGCACGCTGTTCTCGCTCGTCGCCGTGCCGGCCTCCGGCTCGACCTTCGCGCTCGGCGTCACCACCGTGACCGTCACGGCCACCGACAACAGCGGCAACACCAACGCCTGCACCTTCACCGTCACCGTGCAGGACACCACGGCCCCGGCCATCACCTGCCCGGCGAACATCACCACCGCCTGCACCAGCACGAACGGCGCGGTCGTGAACTTCACCGTCACCTCGCTCGATCTCGTGGACCCGGCCCCGGTGCTCATCGTCACGCCGCCCTCCGGCTCGACCTTCGCGCAAGGCACGAACGTCGTGACGGCGCTCACGTATGACGCGGCGGGCAACACCAACACCTGCTCGTTCTTCGTCATCGTCCAGGATCAGACTCCGGCCATCCTGAGCATCAACAAGGTCGGCACGAACGTCGTCGTCTGCTATCCGCAGACCTGCACGCCGTATGTGCTCGAAGGCACGACCAGCCTCACGCCTCCGATCAGTTGGACGGCGGTCGGCCTGCCGGTCGATGCGGTCGGCAGCGACTTCTGCGTCACCATCCCGGCAAGTGAGCCAAAGAGGTTCTTCCGCCTGCTGATCCAGTAACAGCGCACCAGTAATTCACGAGAGGCCGGGCGCAAGCCCGGCCTCTTTTCCTTTTCTCGTAGGTGACGACGTAAGGAGTCTCCAACTTGTCTTAGGAAGGCCAAGTGAGAGACTCGTCACCTCGTCTCCTGCGCAGACCGGTTTAGTCACCTTGCAACCATTCCGACCACCACGACAGCGTTAAGATGAGCCCGGTCAAATGCCTTGCCGCAGATTCATGGCCTCGCTAGCTTTTCCACAACGCCAGCAAAAATACTTTCAGCGCACGCTCGCGTGCTGGCGTCAGTTTTACTCGCATGATGCAACCCGGAAAATTCTGGCTGTGGCTCCTGACGCCGCTCGTGGTGCTTGGCGCAAATCCCAAGGATGTTCCGTCGGCCATCCCCGCGCCGCCGCTGCCCGCCATCCGCTCGCTCGAACTGCGCCCGGCGGAACTCACGCTCACCGACGCGCGCGATGAACGCCGCGTCCTCGTGCTCGGGAAAACCGCTGACGGCAGCCTGATCGATCTTACCTCGCAGGCTTCCTTCAAGACCGACTCTCCAACCGTGGTCATTGCCGACGGTTTTCTGCGCGCCAAAGAAAAGGGCAGCGCCGAAGTGCTGGTCAGCGCGGCGGGACAGAAATCGAAGCTGTCCGTGACTGTGGCGGGCGCGGAGTCGCCGGACGCGCGCTTCGTGCGCGACATCCAGCCGGTGCTGGCGAAACTCGGCTGCAACGCGGGGACGTGTCACGGCTCGGCGCAGGGCAAGAACGGGTTCAAACTTTCTTTGCGCGGCTACGATCCAGAGTTCGATTACCACGCGCTCATCAATGACATCTCGGGCCGGCGCTTCAATCGTGTGAAGGTGGACGAGAGCCTGATGCTGCAAAAGCCGCTCGCTGAAGTCCCGCACGAGGGACGCCAGGCCATCAAGCCCGGCTCGCGCGAGCATCAGTTGCTCCGTGACTGGATTGCCCAAGGTACGAAAGGCGAGGACGCGAAGACCGCGCGCGCGACCAGCATCGAGATTCTGCCCGGCGACGTGGAGATGGATTTGCCGGGACGCGAGCAGCAGTTGCTCGTCATCGCGAAGTATCCCGACGGCACCACGCGCGACGTGACGCGAGACGCGCACTTCAGCGTGAGTAACACGGAAGTCGCGAAGGCCGACGCGAATGGTTTGGTCAAGGGCTTGCGTCGCGGTGAAGCGGCGGTGCTTGTCCGCTACGAAGGGATTTATGGCACGCGCCTGCTGACCATCATGGGCGACCGAACCGGCTACCAGTGGAAGGAGGTGGCGGAGAACAATTTCATCGACCCGCTCGTCAACGCGAAGTTGCGCCGCATGAAGGCGCTGCCTAGCGAGCTTTGCACGGACGCGGAATTCATCCGCCGCGTGTCGCTCGATCTTACGGGCCTGCCGCCGAAAGCGGAGCGTGTGCGCGCCTTCCTGCTCGACACGACACCGACGCGGGAGAAGCGCGACAAGCTCATTGATGAACTCATCGGCAGCCCGGATTACGTGAAAGCCTGGGCGAACAAATGGGCGGACTTGCTCCAGTGCAATAGCGAGCAACTCGGCCAGAAAGGCGTGTGGGTGTATCGCGAATGGATCGCGAAACGCATCGCGGAGAACATGCCTTACGATCAGTTCGTGCGCTCAGTGCTGCTCGCAGAAGGCAGCGCTTACCAGAATCCCGCCGTGAATTATCTCCGTGTGCTCAAGGAGCCGGGCAAGATCACCGAGGACGTGAGCCAGACGTTTCTCGGCGTGCGCTTCAACTGTAATAAGTGTCACGACCATCCCTTCGAGAAGTGGACGCAGAACCAGTATTACGAGTTCGGTGCGCACTTCGCCCGCGTGTCATTCAAGAAGGGCGTGCTGCCCGGCGACGAGATTGTTTATCGCAGCTACAACGGCGGCGAAGTGAAGCATCTCAAGACTGATCTGCCGGTCACGCCCAAGGTGCCGTTCGGTGAGGAACGCGCGATGAAAGCCGACGAGGATCGCCGCGACCCGTTCGTGGACTGGCTCACCTCGAAGGAGAATCCGCTCTTCGCCAAGTCCATGGCCAACCGCACCTGGAGCTACTTCTTCGGCAAGGGCATCATCGATCCGGTGGACGACATTCGCGGCGGCAATCCGCCGAGCAATCCCGCGCTGCTCGACGCGCTCACGGCGGAGTTCATCAAGAGCAACTTCGACACGCGCGCGCTCATGCGGGCCATCTGCCAGTCGCGCACGTATCAGCTTTCGATCATCCCGAACAAATGGAACGAGGACGACACGGTCAACTTCTCGCACGCGGTGCCGCGCCGCCTGAGCGCGGAGCAGATGCTCGACGCCGTGGCCGTGGCGACGGGTGAGCGACCGCAGTTCAAGGACATGCCGGTGGGGATGCGGTCGGTGGAAATTCCTGACGGCACCGTGCCGGGGAATGATTTCCTCGCGCTCTTTGGCCGGCCCAAGCGCCAGTCCGCCTGCGAGTGCGAGCGCAGCAGCAACCTCACGCTCTCGCACGCGCTCAACCTCATCAACGGACGGACCCTCGGCGATGCGGTCGCCTCGCCGACGAGCCGCATCGCGAAACTCGTCGAATCCGAGAGGGACGACAAAAAGCTGATCGAGGAAATTTATCTCTCGTGCCTGAACCGTTTCCCGACCGAGAAGGAAACTGCGGCCTTGGATTTCGTGGCGGCCAAGTCGCGCTCCGAATTGGCGCAGGATTTGACGTGGGCGCTCATC
>JANOAY010000152.1:0-3280 GCA_031411375.1 Pedosphaera sp.
GATTTACCTGCTCGAAGCGTCGTACAAACTCGCCGCCTTCCAGCCGCACATTGGCAAGTATCGTCCCAAGGTTGATCTCCAACTTCCGCTCGTCCTCGGCATCGTCAACGAACACGAGCGTGACGACCTGTGGCTGCAATACAACATCGGCCTGACCGTGCGGTGGAAATCCTTCCCGTGGAACGAGTGGCTCTACACCAATCTCGAAACCGGCGCGGGCCTCACCTACAGCCAGCGCGTCATCGCCACAGAGCGCGTGCGGCATCCCGACCGTGACCGCTCGCATCTCGAAATTTACTGGCCCGTGCAGTTGCTCTTCGCGCTGCCCAATTACCGTCAGCATCAGCTCGCGCTCTTCCTGCATCATCATTCCGGCGGCGGCACGTTCCACACCGGCGGGGCGAACAGCCTGGGCTTCGGCTACCGCTACGTGCCGGGCGAGCGGTGAGGTCGCGGGCCGCGCTCCGAACCAAAGAAGCGTTGCCCCCGGCGCGGACGTTTTTCTAACGTCCGCGCATGAAGCCACTCTCCGTCCTCCTCGGACTCCTGGCGTTTGCGCCTGCCCTCGTGTCGGCGGCGGACGGCCTCACCATCGCCGTCATCCCCAAGGCCACGTCGCATGAGTTCTGGAAGTCCATTCATGCGGGCGCGGTGAAAGCGCAGCGCGAACTCACTTCCAACGGCCACCCCGTCGAAATCATCTGGCAAGGGCCGCTCCGCGAGGACAACCGCGACCAGCAAATCCAAGTCGTCGAGAACTTCATCAGCCGCCGCGTCAGCGGCATCGTCCTCGCGCCCACGGATGACCGCGCGCTCGTCAGCCCGGTCAACACCGCCGCGCGGGCGAAAGTCCCCGTCGTCATCATGGACTCGGGCTTGAAGTCCGAGAACTACGTCAGCTTCGTGGCGACGGACAACCGCCGTGGCGGCGTGCTCGCGGGCGAGGAGATGGCGCGGTTGCTCGGCGGTCAGGGCAACATCATTCTCCTGCGTTACCAGACCGGCAGCGCCAGCACGGAGGAACGCGAGGCGGGATTCCTGGAGGCGGTCAAAAAGTTTCCCGGCCTGAAAATTCTTTCCAGCGACCAGCACGGCGGGGCCACGCGCGAACTCTGTTATCAGGCGGCGCAGAATCTTCTCAACCGCCACGGCAAAAATGTGAACGGCATCTTCGGTCCCTGCGAACCCGTCGCCAACGGCATCATCATGGCCCTGCGCAATGCGGGCCAGGCCGGCGGCAAAGTGAAAGTCGTGGGCTTCGACGCTGGCGGGCAGACCGTGGAAGCGCTCCGCAAGGGCGACGTGCAGGCCGTCATCGTGCAGAATCCTCTCCGCATGGGTTACCTCGGCGTGATGACGCTCCACGCGCATCTCACCGGCCAGAAAGTCGAGAAGCGCGTGGATACGGGCGTCTATGTCGTGACCCCGGCGAACATGGACACGGCGGAGATGAAGGAGTTGTTGAACCCGCCGCTGGACAAATATCTAAAGTGAACAACGAACCGGTCAGTGCCCCACCGGCGGCTTTTTCTTCCACGGCATATCGGGGACTTTGATCGGCGCGCTGGGCGCTTTCGGCTGGGCCATCTTCAATTCGTCCTCGGCTTCGGCGGCGGTGGCGCCGGGCTTGGTCATGTTACCGCGCCAGGAGGCGATGCGGGCCTGAAGACCGTGATGCTCGGCGGTCTTCTTGTCGCCAGACTTCATGTAGAAGAGGGAGAGGTTGGTGTGCACGAGCTGTTCGTTCGGCTGAAGTTTTTCCGCCTTGTGGCCCTCAGAGACGGCGGTGGCAAAATCGCCCTTCCGGTAATGGCACATGGCGACCGAGAGCTGCGCGTCGAAATGATCCGGTTGCGCGTCGAGGATGGCGCGGAACTTCGCCAGCGCGGAGTCGAAGTCCTCCATCGTGTAGTCGAACATCGCGTCGTCATACTGATCCTGCATTTCCATGCCGCGAGCGTAGGGCAACGAGCCGAAGGCGCGAAAGAAATCCCGCAGCCCTGCCGATGAAGGAGGGAGACATGACGACCGTTGATCTGGCCAGTTCACCCGTGGCTCCCGTCTCGCCGGGAAACTTTGTTGCGCCCTTACGCGACGCGCTCGATGGCGCGCTGACGCCGGGACGCACGGAAGCCACCCTCGCGCGGCAGAAGTTCTATGACGACCGCGTGGCCGGACGCCCCGCCGAACTCCAGCGCCAGTATCATCAACTGCTGAGAAACTATTTCGGCTTCCTCGTTCCCCCCGGCCAGCGCGTGCTGGAGATCGGCTGCGGCCTCGGTGATTTGCTGACCAGCGTGAAACCGTCGCGCGCCGTGGGCGTGGATTTCAGCGCGCCGACCGTGGAGGCCGCGCGCGCGCGCCATCCGCAGGCGGAGTTTCACGTCGCGGACGCGGCGCAATTCGAGCCGGGCGAGAAGTTCGATTACATCCTGATGTCCGATCTTGTGAACGACGTGCCGGACGTGCAGCGCGTCCTCGAACGCGCCCGTCGCAACGCCACTTCCGACACACGGCTGGTGCTCAATTTCTTCAACCAGCTCTGGCGTCCCGTCCTGAACGTGGCGCAGAAGCTCGGCCTGAAAGCCCCCACGCTCGCGCAGAACTGGCTCTCGCTCGACGACGTGAAAAACCTGCTGCACCTCGCCGGCTGGGAAGTCGTGAAGACGGATGTGCGGATGCTCTGGCCCACGCGCACACCGCTCGTGGAGAAGTTTTTGAACCGCTGGGTCGCGCCGCTCTTGAAACATTTCTGCCTCACCATCTTCGTGGTCGCGCGTCCGCGTCCGCAGGTGGAACCGGACAAACATTATCGCTGCTCGGTCATCATCCCCGCGCGCAACGAGGCCGGGAACATCGAGGACGCCGTGCAGCGCGTGCCGGAAATGGGCCGCGGCACGGAGATCATTTTCATCGAAGGCGGCTCGAAGGACAGCACTTGGGACGAAATCCAGCGCGTCGCAAAGGCGTATCCGCATCGCGACATCAAGGTGATGAAGCAGCAGTCGAAGGGCAAAGGCGGCGCGTGCCGCGAAGCCTTCGCGCAGGCCACCGGCGACATCTTGTTCATCCTCGACGCCGACCTGACGATGCCGCCGGAAGAACTGCCGAAGTTTTACGAAGCCGCGCGCAGCGGCACGGCGGACTTCGTGAACGGCGTGCGTCTCGTGTATCCGATGGAGCAGCAGGCCATGCAGTTTCTAAACATGATCGCGAACAAATGCTTCGGCCTCACGTTCTCCTGGCTGCTCGGCCAGTCCATCAAGGACACGCTCTGCGG
>JANOAY010000153.1:0-2177 GCA_031411375.1 Pedosphaera sp.
GCCGGAGCGGCGGCATTCGCCGCTACTTGAGACGCTTTCAGACACATCTTCATTTGCTCTCTTTGACGAGGGCCAGGGAAACGAGCTGCGCAATATCTTTCACGAAATGCGCCTTCATCGTTTTCCGCACTTCGTCGGGGACTTCCAGCCAGTCGTTGCGGTTGCCTTCGGGGAGCAGCACCGTCGTCAGCCCGGCGCGTGCGGCAGCGAGAATTTTTTCCTTCACGCCGCCCACTTTCAACACACGCCCGCGCAGACTGATCTCACCCGTCATCGCCACGTCGGAGCGCACCAGCCGTTGCGTGAGCAGGGACGTGAGGGCCACGGAAATCGTGGAACCGGCGCTCGGGCCGTCCTTCGGCGTCGCCCCGGCCGGGACGTGAATGTGGATGTCCGACTTGTCGTAATCCGTGAGATCAATACCGAGTTTTTTGCTCTGGCTGCGGATAAAACTCAGCGCGGTCTGCGCGCTCTCCTTCATCACGTCGCCGAGCGAACCGGTGAGAATGAGCGCGCCCTTGCCCGGCATCCGCGTGGCTTCGATGAACAGAATTTCCCCGCCCACCGGCGTCCACGCGAGGCCCATCGCGATGCCGCACTCGGTGATTTTTTCCGCCACGTCCGACGTGTATTCGGGATGGCCAAGATACTTCTGCAACGACTCCGGCGTGATGGTGATGGAGCCGCCGCGCGCGCGGGACGAGACGATCTTCCGCGCGACCTTGCGCGCGAGCGAACCGATCTCGCGCTCCAACTGCCGCACACCGGCCTCGTGCGTGTAATCCTGAATCAGTTTCTTCAGCGTCGGGTCGGGGAATTTCACTTCACGCTTCCTGAGGCCGTGTTCCTCCAACTGGCGCGGGACGAGATGGCGTTTGGCGATCTGAACTTTTTCCGGCGCGGTGTAGCTGGGAAGACGAATCACTTCCAGGCGGTCGCGCAACGCGGCGTGAATCGGGTCGAGCCAGTTCGCCGTGGTGATGAAGAGCACCTGTGACAAATCGAACGGCAGATCGAGGTAATGATCGGTGAAGGTGTTGTTCTGCTGCGGGTCGAGCACTTCGAGCAACGCCGCCGCCGGGTCGCCGCGAAAGTCGGAGCCAATCTTGTCCAACTCGTCGAGCAGGATGACCGGGTTGCGCGTCTCCACACGGCGCAAGGTTTGAATGATGCGCCCCGGCATCGCGCCGACGTAGGTGCGGCGATGGCCGCGAATCTCCGCCTCGTCGCGCAAACCGCCGAGCGCGATGCGCGCGAACTTCCGCCCCAGCGCATCCGCCACACTTTTTCCGAGCGACGTTTTGCCCACGCCGGGCGGGCCGACGAGGCACAGGATCGGCCCTTTCAAATTGCTCTTGAGCTTGATGACCGCGAGGTATTCGAGCAGGCGGTCTTTGACTTTTCCGAGTCCGTAATGCTGCTCGTTGAGAATTTTTTCCGCCGTGCGCAGATCGAGTTTGTCGTCCGTCTTCTTGTTCCACGGCAGGTTCAGCAGCCAATCGAGATAATTGCGGCTGATGGTGTATTCCGCGACGGCAGGCGGCATCTGTGAGAGACGATCCAGTTCCTTGAGCGCAACTTTCTGCGCGTCCTCGGGCAACGGATTTTCTTCGAGCTGTTTGCGCAGGCCGGCGACTTCGCTGGCGGCGGGATCGCCTTCGCCGAGTTCGCGCTGGATGGCACGCATCTGTTCGCGCAGGAAGAAATCGCGCTGCGTCTTCGCCATCGAACTCGACACGTCGTTCTGAATCTTCGTGCCGATCTGCACGACCTCCAGTTCGCGATCAATCATCGGGCGCAACTGCTGGAGGCGCTCCTTCACGTCCGTCGTTTCGAGCAGGCGCTGGCGGTCATCAAGGCTGAGATTCAGGTTCGCCGCGATCAAGTCGCTCAACGGCCCGCCCGCCTCGGTGTTGACCGCCGCGATCTTCAACTGCTCGGGATTCGTGGGCGAGTGCTTGATGATTTCGCGGAACTTCTGCGCCACGATGCGCGCCAGCGCGGTGACTTCGGCATTGTCCGGCGACTCGTCCTTCAGCACCGAGAAGCGCGCGCGCAGGTAGGGTTTGCGCGCCGGGAAATCGAGCAGCTTGATGCGCCACAAGCCCTCGATGAGAATCCGGATCGTATTGTCCGGGAACTTCAGCATCTTGATCACCCGCGCGCCGCAGCCGTAC
>JANOAY010000154.1:0-2841 GCA_031411375.1 Pedosphaera sp.
CGGTCTCATCGGTTACGGCTTCATGGGCCGCACCCACTCGAACGCCTTCACCCAGGTCAAAAATTTCTTCGACCTCGAATACCAGCCCGTCCTCAAAGCCGTCTGCGCGCGCGACGCGGAGAAGGCCAAGGGCTTCGCGAAGAAGTGGGGCTACGAATCCATCGAGACCGACTGGCGCAAGCTCATCGCGCGCGATGACATTGACGTCATTGACATCGCCGCGCCGAACAACGTCCACGCCGAGATTGCCATCGCCGCCGCGAAGGCCGGCAAAGCCATCCTTTGCGAGAAGCCCCTCGCCAACAATGGCCCAGACGCCGAGAAAATGTGCGCCGCCGTCGCCAAGGCCAAGGTGCCGAACATGGTCTGGTACAATTACCGCCGCGTCCCTGCCGTCACGCTCGCCAAGCAGTTGATTGACGAAGGTCGCCTCGGAAAAATCTTCCACTACCGCGCGAAGTTTTTGCAGGACTGGACCATCAACGCCGATCTGCCGCAGGGCGGCGCCGGCCTCTGGCGCCTCGACGCGAAAGTCGCGGGCAGCGGCGTCACGGGCGATTTGCTCGCGCACTGCATTGACACTGCGATGTGGCTGAACGGCGGCATTGATACCGTCACCGCCACCACCGAGACCTTCATCAAGGAGCGCAAGCACACGCTCACCGGCAAGATGCAGAAGGTGACGATTGACGACGCGAGCCTCTTCCTCGCGCGGTTCAACAACGGCTCGCTCGCCACCTTCGAGTCCACGCGTTACGCGCGCGGCCACAAGGCGCTCTACACGTTGGAAATCAACGGCGAGAACGGTTCGCTCGCGTGGGACTTGCACGACCTGCATCGCCTCCAAGTTTTTGATTACAAGGACGAGAGCAAGATTCGCGGCTGGAAATCCGTCCACATCACCGACGGCGATCATCCCTACATGAAGAACTGGTGGGTGCCCGGCCTCGCCATTGGTTACGCCGAGACGTTCGTGCATCAGGTCGCCGACTTCATCCAAGGACTCTCCACCGGCAAGATGTCCGCGCCCACCTTCAAGGACGGCCTTGCCACCGACTACGTGACCGACGCCGTGCTGAAATCCGCGCGGACGAAACGGTGGGAGAAGGTGAAGCAGGTGAAGTAAGCTACGAGCTTCTGAATTCGCGTGCAGCGCGGCGGTGTCGAAAGGCCCGCCGCGCTTGATTTTTTATTTGGACTCGCGGGTGCGCTGCATCAGTTCCGGATAAAAGACACCGTTCGTGCAAAGGAACAAATCCAGACTCCGGTTCGTGCTCTGGATGGTGGCGGCAAAGGGCTGGTTGGATTCATTGAGCACGAGCGTGAGGGAATATGGCGTGCCCGTTCCGGTATTGATGATCGTGTGTCCGCTACCCCAGATGTATCGCCCGACCAGCACGCCGCGATGATAAAAGTTGTGCCCGCGATGTTGCACCACTCCGTCCCGCGTGACCGTGATGCGCGCCAGATTGGTCTGACCGTTGCGCGTGAAATCCTCCAGCGTGATCAACTCACCTTGCGCGAGGTTGGTTCTGACGGTGACAAACGAGCGGATGTCACCGGCCATCCATGAATCGCTCTCGCCTCGGAACTGCGCACGCACGTCGGTGATGGCGCGTTCCAAGGCCGTGGACCTCGAAGCCGTCATCGTGGTGGGCTGCACCTCGGCGGCGGACAGGGCCGGTGCGCCCGCAAGAATTCCGGCGAGCAGGATGGCGGCAATCTGGCATTTCATAGTGCTCCTTCTGTTTTCACTCCGTGTGTTCAAGCCGACTTAAGAACCGATGGCGGCACCGCGAAAGCCGAAAGAAAACATTTCTTCGCTCAACCCAGTGCCGCGCGTTGCACAATTTCTTCGCTGCATAACACCGCACCGTCCGGGAAAGTTTCTTTCGCTAGGTCGAACGACGGACGGCTTGCGGCTTGCCTCGTGAATCTCTTCGCGTTAAGCAACGTCCACAGCACAACTTTATGAACATGAAAACGATTGCAGTCAGTTTGGGAATCGCGGTGAGCGCGCTCGCGCTGCACGCGGAAATCAAAGTGGACGTGAGCAAGCTGCCCCCGGCGGCGGCGAAGAAGGGCGTGACCTTTGCCACGGACATCAAGCCGCTCTTTGAGAAGAGCTGCGCGAAGTGCCATGGCGCGGACGTGGAGAAGCCAAAGGGCAAGTTCCGCTCGGACTCGGCGGCGAACGTCATCAAGGGCGGCGGCGAAGGCGCGGCCGTCACGGCGGGCGACTCGGCGAAAAGCCCCATCCTCGCCATGATTTCCTGGGCCACCGAGGACGAGGAAATGTACATGCCGCCGAAAGGCAACAAGGCGAAGATCGCGCAGCTCACGAAGGAAGAAGTCGGCCTCGTGCGCGCGTGGATCGAGCAGGGTGCGAAGTAATTTTTAGCCCGCGTTTTTGCCAAGCTGCCGTCGTGATGACGGCGGCTTTTTCTTTGGGCGAGCGGGGCAGGGGAGCGCGGCCTCTAGGCCGCTTCAAGATGCCAAGCTCAAGCGAGCCTGCCTGTTCCGAATCCTTGCGATGAAGGGCGTTGAAGCGGCCTGAAGGCCGCGTTCCGCTCTGGCACGAGTCTTAAAATTTATCAGGCCTCATTCATCCGCGTGCTTGGCATGGAGCGATCATGCCAGCGGGAGAGCAGCAGCAGCGATACGATGGAGCCGATCAGCGCGAGGCACATGTCCCACTGCGTGTCCCAGATGTCGCCCTGCGTGCCGAGAAAGGCGGTCGCGCCTTCGCCGGACACGAGCGCCGTCCACCACTCGACCAATTCGTAGAACGCGCTGAAGGCGAGACAGCAGGAGATGGTGAGCACGGCGAGAGGCCAGCCG
>JANOAY010000155.1:0-7348 GCA_031411375.1 Pedosphaera sp.
AGCAGCACGCCGTTCGAGGCCACGACGCGGTAGTGGTTCCAATGCGGGGACGGATTGCTGCGCTCTTCGGTAGGGAATCAGCGTTCGCAACGGCTGGGCGAGAGGGGTTTCATGGTCGCGCCGTGGATCGGGAACACGTCCCCGTGCGTGGTGAACCAGTCGGACTTTTTGCCGGTCTCCTTTTCAAACTGCGTCGCGTAGCCGTGATCCAACACCTGCACCTCAATGCCCCGGAGGAAGGGCACGCCGGGCGCGCTGATGGGCGTCCCCCACATGAACAGGCCGGAGTTGCCGCCGCTGCTCAGGTGCCGCCACTCGGCCTCGATGATGAAATTTTCGTAGTGCCGGAGCGTGCGGAGCGCGCCCACGGGTTTGCCGGTGCAGTGGATGTTGCCGTCTCGGACGGTCCATGTTTCAGGAGCGCAGTTCACGTTCGTCCAGCCGGTGAGGTCGCGGCCATTGAACATGGAGACGAAGCCGTCCGCGTCCGCAGCGGCGTGAAGTGACGGCACGGCGAGCGCGCAGGCGAGGAGGAAATGTTTCATGCGCGGAGGATGGGAAAGCGCGCGGCGGTTGTCCAGCGGTGTGCCGCCACAACGCAGGCACGGGTGTCTCTCTAAACGATTGCTGCGTCTGACTCCCTCTCCTCCCTCGGCGGGAGGAGAGGGCTGGGGAGAGGAGGTTTTCTGGAGCGCGGAAAACAAACTTGAACAGTTGTTCGGAAGGCCTTCCCCACCCCGCGCCGTCTTGCGTTTCCCCAAAAACCGGATGTGCAAACCGCCAACAACCTTTCGCAAGTCACCGGCAGCAAACGCTTTTCCCGCTCGGTAGCCTTCGCCTCCATGATTTCAGGCGCTTGGCTCCACCAGACCTGCGGAACGGTTCCGCAGGAGGCCGCGCGCATGGATGTCCTTCACACCACTTCCGCATGAACGACCAACGCACCAAGCAACTCACCACCGCTATCATCGCAAACGGTCTCGCGCTCGCCCCGAGCGCGCAGAGCACCACCAACAATACCGCGAAACTTACCGACGTGGTGGTGAAGGGGCAGCAGGAACAGGCCGAGCCGTACAAGCCGGAGAAGTTGCAATCGCCGCGCTACACCGAGCCGTTGCGCGACGTGCCGCAGACGATCACGGTGGTGCCGCGCGCAGTCATCGAACAGCAGAACGCCACGACCTTGCGCGACGTGTTGCGCAATGTGCCGGGCATCAGCTTCCAGGCCGGCGAGGGCGGCGTGCCGTCGGGCGACAATCTTTCCATCCGCGGCTTCAGCGCGCGCACCGACATGTTCGTGGACAACGTGCGCGACTTCGGCGGCTACGCGCGCGACCCGTTTAACTTCGAGCAAGTGGAAGTGGCGAAAGGCCCATCCTCGACCAGCGCCGGACGCGGCTCGACGGGCGGCAGCATCAACTTGATGAGCAAGGCGCCGCAACTGGACCGCTTCTACGGCGGCTCGTTCGGCGTGGGCACGGAGGATTACAAGCGCATGACGCTGGACTTCAACCAGCCCGTCGCCAAGTCGCCCATCCCCGGCACGGCGGTGCGCTTGAACGCGATGTATAACGAATCCGGCGTGGCCAATCGCGACGTGGTGAACAATGAGCGCTGGGGCATTGCGCCGTCCGTGGCCTTCGGACTCGGCACGCCGACGCGCCTCACGCTGAGCTACTTCCACCTGAGCCAGGACAACATTCCTGACTACGGCATCCCGTGGGTGCCGACGAACAGCGGCCCGCTGCGCGCCTATGGCAACAAGCCCGCGCCCGTGGATTACAGCAACTTTTACGGATTGAAGTCGAAGGACTTTGAGAAGACGCGCACGGACATTCCGAGTGCGCTGCTGGAACACGATTTCAACGAGCAGTTCAGTCTCCGCAACCTGACGCGCTATGGGCGCAACGACCGGGATTCCGTCATCACCGCGCCACGCTTTGTGGACATCTCGGCGGCGGCCGGCCCGCAATACGGCGACAGCATCACCCGCCAGAACCAGTCCCGCGATCAGGTGGATGATATTTTCGTGAACCAGACGGACTTCACCTCGCGCTTCGACACCTGGCGGCTCAACCACACGCTGGTGGCCTCCTTGGAATACGCGCATGAAACTTCGTTGAACTACTCGCGCACCGGAGCCGTGGTGAACACCACCCTGTTCAATCCCAACACCGACACGGAATACGCCGGCCACATCCGCCGCAACGGCATCCGCGCCGAGGCCAAGTCGGATTCCGTGGCCGTGTCGCTCTTCGACACGATCAAGTTCGGCGAGCACTGGCAGGCGCAGGGCGGCGTGCGGTTCGATCATTTCGCCACGGACTTCCACACCATCACTAACGGACGTCCGCACATGAAAGATTTGTCCCGCGAGGACAACGAGGTGAGCTGGCGCTCGGGTCTCGTGTACAAGCCCGTGAAGGAAGGCAGCATCTACGTCTCGTATGGCACCTCGTTCAATCCGTCGGCGGAAGGACTCTCGCTCAGTGCCAGCCCGACGGCGGCGAACAATTTCGACACCGACCCCGAGGAGAGCCGCACCTTCGAGGTTGGGACAAAATGGGATTTGTTCGAGAACCGCGCCAACATCAGCCTCGCGGTTTTCCGTACCGAAAAAACCAACGCGCGCACCGAAGACCCGGCGGACTCGACGGACATCCTCGTGCTCGACGGCGAGCAGCGCGTGGATGGATTTGAAATCGGCGCAGCGGGCCGCCTCACCGAGAAGTGGCAGGTCTATGGCGGCTACGCGTATCTCGTCAGCGAAATCACCAAGTCGAACAATCCGCGCGAGAAGGGCCAGGAACTGAGTAACACGCCCAAGAACACCTTCACCGTCTGGACGACCTACGATTTGCCGTGGCACCTCCAGATCGGCGGCGGCGCGCAATACACCGACAGCCGTTACAGCATCAACACCGAGGTCAACCGCCGCGAAGCGCCGAGCTACTGGCTCTTCGACGGCATGGTGGGCTGGACTCCGAACGAGCATTTCAGCCTGCGCCTGAACGTGTACAACCTCGCGGACGAGGAATACATTGACCGCGTGGGCGGCGGACATTTTGTTCCCGGCGCCGGGCGCTCCGCCGTGCTGACGGCGAGTTTGAAGTTCTAACGAAAGCGAATCCCATGTTGATCAGCGTTCCCGATGTTTTGACTGGCGAGCAGGTTGCACAAGCGCGGCAGATTCTGGATCAGGCCGACTGGGTGGACGGCAAAGTGACGGCCGGTCACCAGTCCTCCAAGGCCAAGAACAACATGCAACTGCCCGAAGGCTCGCCCGCCGCGCAGCAACTCGGCGACATGATCCTCGGCGCGCTCTCGCGCAATCCGCTGTTCCTCTCCGCCGCGCTGCCGCTGCGCGTGTTCCCGCCGCTGTTCAATCGCTACAGCGGCGGGCAGTCCTTCGGCACGCATGTGGACAATGCCATTCGCCAGGTGACCGGCACGCCGCACCGCATCCGCACCGATCTGTCCGCAACGCTCTTCTTCGCTGCGCCCGAGGAATACGACGGCGGCGAGTTGTGCATCGAGGACACCTACGGCGTGAAGAGCGTGAAGCTCCCGGCGGGCCACATGATTCTGTATCCCTCGACGAGCCTGCATCACGTCACGCCCGTCACGCGCGGCGCGCGCATCAGTTCCTTCTTCTGGATTCAAAGCATGATTCGCGACGACGCGCAGCGCTCGCTGCTCTTTGATTTGGACCTGTCCATTCAACGGCTGGGCCGTGACTTGCCAAACGAACCCGCCGCGCAACAATCGTCCGTCCAACTCACCGGCGTGTATCACAACCTGCTGCGGCAGTGGGCGGAAGTTTAAGTCATGTCACTTCGCAAAATCTTTTTCTGGCTCCACCTCGTCGCGGGCGTGGTGGCGGGCGTCGTCATTCTCATCATGTCTGCGACGGGCGTGGCACTGGCGTTCGAGAAGGAGATCATCGCCTGGGCCGAGCGTGATGTGCGCCGTGTCACGCCGCCCGCTGATGCGAAGCGTTTGCCGCTGGATGAACTGCTCGCCAAAGTTCGCGCCGCGCAGCCGGACGCGCGCCCTTCCGGCGTCACCATTTATTCCGACCCGACCATCGCCACGCTGGTCAGCATCGGGCGCACGAACAGTTTCCATGTGAATCCTTACAGCGGCGACGTGCAGCCGCAGGGCGCGAAAGTCACGCGCGCCTTCATGCACGTCATGATCGACTGGCACCGCTTCCTGAGTCTGCACGACGCGCAGCGTCCCGTCGGCAAGGCCTTCACTGGTGCGTGCAACGTCGCGTTCTGTTTCCTCGCCGTGAGCGGCTTGTATCTGTGGTGGCCGCGCCAGTGGACGAAGAACGCGCTCCGCGCCATCGCGATCTTCAACTGGAAACTCTCCGGCAAAGCGCGTGACTGGAACTGGCACAACGTCATCGGCCTCTGGAGCGCACCCGTGCTCATCGTGCTCACGCTCACGGCCATGCCCATCTCCTATCGCTGGGCCACGGACGTGATTTACAAACTCACGCGCACCGAAGCGCCTGTGCAAACCGGCCCGCCCGGAGCCGCGCCCGCCGTGGAACTGCCGCCCGCACCGGAAGGCGCGAAACCGCTCGGCTACGACGCGCTCTTCGCCGCCGTGCAAAAGGAAATTCCGCAGTGGAACCAAATCACATTGCGTCTCGGCGGCGGTGGTGGCGGCCCGCGCGGTGGCGGCGAACGTCGTGAAGGCGCAACCAACGCACCGCGCGCCGAAGCCCGCAGTGGTGGCCCGCGCACGCCGCAAGCCGTGGCCTTCGCAGTGAAGCAGAGCGCAGGCGCACCGCGATTTGCCACCGCGCAACTCACGCTCAACCCATTCACCGCCGAAGTCCTGCGCGCGGAAAAATTCTCCGACTACAATCTCGGCCGCCAAGTCCGTTCTTGGACGCGCTTCCTCCACACCGGCGAGGCGCTTGGCCCCATCGGTCAATTTGTCGCCGGACTCGCGTCGCTCGGCGGCGTGGTGCTGGTCTATACCGGCTTCGCGCTGGCCATCCGCCGCTTCTTGCGCCGTAAGGATCCGAAGCCGCCAGTGGCGGCTGAAGTGTCCGAGTCAGCCATCAGTCAATGAGCACCGCCGTGTCAGAGCCGCCGCCTACGCCGCGCCTTCGCGCGCCGCTGGCGCTGGCCTTGCCGCCGCGTGAGCCGTCTCGGATCATTCCGACGCTGACGTTGGTCATCTGGCTTGGCTCGCTCTCCATCGGCGTTGCGGGTTTCGTGATGCCGTATTTGCGTCCGCAACCGCCCGTCAAAACGCCGCCGCCCGTCGTCGCCGAATTGTTGAACGTGGAACTGACGAGCGACCCGCTGCCGCCCGTGAATCCCGCGCCACCGCCGCCGAACTTGCTGCAACCTCCGCCCGTCATGCAGCCGCAAGCCACACCACCTCCGCCACAAATGATGTCCGTGGCCGCGCCGTCGCCGCAGATTGCTTTCGCCGTTCCCGTGGCCGCGCCCGCGCGTGTCGTCCCAGTGCAGCAGGCCAGTTATCGCACCGTGGAAACGCCGCCCGTGGTCGAAGTACCACCGGCTCCGCTCGCGCCCACGCCGCTGACGTTCGGGCACGGTGAAGGCAAGCAGCCCGCGCCCGACTACCCGCGCGAATCGTTGCGCCAAGGACAGGAAGGAACCGTGACCGTCCGCATGACCGTGGGCGAAGATGGCCGCGTGGTCGCCGCCGAAACTTCGCAAACATCACCGTGGCCGCTGCTCGACAGCGCCGCATTGCGCGTCGTGAAATCCCGCTGGCGTTTCACACCCGGCCCACTGCGCGCATACGAAGTCGTGATCCGTTTTCAACTGAACAAGTGATTCCCATGCAACCGCTCCTCGCCAATCTCGTCGTTGATTTCTTCATTCGCGGCGGCCCGATCATGTGGCCGATTCTGTTCTGCATGGTGGCCGCGCTGGTCGTGGTGGCGGAACGCGCGGTGTGGTGGTGGTCGCTCCATCGCCGTGTGAACAACGACACCTTGAATGAAGCCTTCGAGTCCATCGCGCAGGGACGATTCGAACAGGCGGTCAAACTCACCCGACAGGGCAGCGATCCGTTTCTTGCCACCGTCCACGAAGGTCTGATGCACGCGCACACTTCCCTGCTTGGCGCGATGCAGTTGCGCGCCACAGATGAGATCGACAAAGCGGAGAAGCGGCTGTGGATTCTCGGCACCTTCATCACGCTCGCGCCGCTGCTGGGTTTGCTCGGCACGGTCACGGGCATCATGCACTCGTTCAGTTTCATCGGCGATGAACAGCTTGCGGCCTCGAAAGTCAGCGGCGGCATCGGCGAGGCGCTCATCGCCACGGCGTGCGGTCTGGCCATCGCGATTCTCTGTCTGCTGCCTTACAATTATCTCAACCGCCGTCTCGCGCATTTGCGTTCGCGCCTGGAGCGCACCATCAATCACGTCGAACTGATCGTGGAGTCCGCCAAGCATCACGGCCACGACCTCGATGAATTCGCCCGCACGCAGGCCATCAACGCCCGCGAGTCCTTCAACGCGCAACGCTGAGTTATGCCTGTCCGACTTGGCTCAAAACTGCCGGAGAATCACGAGGCGCGGATCGAGATCATCCCGCTGATCGACATCATGTTCTTCCTGCTCGCCGCCTTCATGCTGGTGAGCCTGAGCATGGTGAACATGAAAAGCGTGAAGGTGAATCTGCCCACCGCGACCACCGCGACGGCGGACACGAAGAAGGATTTTATCAACCTCTCCATTGATCGTTCGGGCGCGATCTTCCTCGACCAGCAGCCTGTCGGCGCGAACGAACTCGCGCAGCGCCTGAAGGTGATGCAGATCACGAACGCGAACCTCCGCGTCTTCATCAGCGGCGATCAGGACGCGCGGCACGGGGACGTGATCGCCGCGCTCGATCTGGTGCGGGGCGTGGGCATTGAGAAGGTGGCGTTTGAAATCCGCGAGCCGGCCAAGAAATGAAACGTCTCGGCTGGATCAATCTTTTCGGCGTGCTGGCACTGGCGATTTTGTGCGCCGCGCAGTGGCAGCGCGACCGGCGGTTGAATTTGGAAATCAACCTGCTGGAGCGCGGGCGCCTCGCGCAGCAGGAGAAAATTTCCGAGCAGGAGAAAGCCGCCGTCGGCGTCAGCGCCGACCTCGCGCGCTTCAAGGAGCAGTTCAAGGAAGCCCACACCGACGCCAACGACGCGCGCAAAGCCGTCCGCGATTTGGAACAGAAGCACGACCAGCTCGCCCGCGAACGCGATCAGCTCAAAGCCAGCGTCACGAACTGGTCAGCAGCGGTCACGGCACGCGATGAAAGTTTGAAGCAAGCGAACGAGCGCCTGCGTGACACCACGCTGCGCC
>JANOAY010000156.1:0-3403 GCA_031411375.1 Pedosphaera sp.
CGCGACCGCTTCACCGTTCGACAAAGGTGGCGTGCCGACCTCAAGCGCACCGCAAGATTCACGTCGAAGCGGTCCCGCACGCGGGACCGCGCTCCTCGAACCATTCGCGGACTTCAACCAAATCTTCCGCCAGCGCATTGACGAGGCCGACGCCTTCTACCGCGAAGTGCAGCAGGACATTCCCGACGCCGACGCGCGGCTTGTGCAGCGCCAGGCTTTCGCGGGCATGATTTGGTCGAAACAATTTTTCTACTACGACGTGCCCGAGTGGTTGAACGGCGACAAGAACCAGCCGCCGCCGCCCGCCGAACGCAAGCACGCGCGCAACTCCGAATGGTTCCACCTCAACAACGCCGACATCATCTCGATGCCGGACAAGTGGGAGTATCCATGGTACGCCGCGTGGGATTTGGCGTTCCATTGCATCCCGCTGGCGATGATTGACGCGGAGTTTGCCAAGCAGCAGCTCGTGCTGCTCACGCGCGAATGGTACATGCACCCGAACGGCCAGTTGCCCGCCTACGAGTGGGCGTTTGGTGACGTGAATCCGCCGGTTCACGCGTGGGCGACGTGGCGTGTGTTCCAGATGGATCGCAAGCAGCGGCGCGAGAAGAATCCTGACGACCCCGGTGATCTCGCGTTCCTTGAACGCGTGTTCCACAAGCTGATGCTGAACTTCACTTGGTGGGTGAACCGCAAGGACGCGCAGGGGCGGAACATTTTTCAGGGCGGCTTCCTCGGCCTCGACAACATTGGCGTGTTCGACCGCAGTGCGCCGCTACCGACCGGCGGTTACATCAACCAGGCCGACGGCACGAGCTGGATGGCGATGTATTCGCTGAACCTCATGCGTATCGCGCTCGAACTCGCGCTGCACAACAAAGTGTATGAGGACATCGCCACGAAATTCTTCGAGCACTTTCTGCACATCGCCGCCGCGATCAACAGCACGGAGGAAGGTGAGGGACTGTGGGACGCGCAGGACGAATTTTATTACGACCAGTTGCGCACGCCGGGTGGACGCGAAATCGCGCTCAAGGTTCGCTCGATGGTTGGCTTGATTCCGCTCTTTGCGGTCGAGGTGCTGGAACCGGAGCTGTTGGACAGGCTGCCGGATTTCCACGCGCGCATGAAGTGGTTCCTCCAGTATCGCCCCGACCTGGCGAAGCTCGTTTCGCGCTGGGAGGATACGGGTTCGGGCCATCGTCACCTGCTGTCACTGCTGCGCGGGCATCGCATGAAGTGCCTGCTGCGCCGCCTGCTCGACGAGTCGGAATTCCTCAGCGACTATGGCGTGCGTGCGTTGTCGAAAGTCCACGAGCGCGAGCCGTATCGCTTCAACTGCCACGGCACCGATCTCGAAGTGGGCTACTGGCCGGGTGAATCCAAGAGCGGTCTGTTCGGCGGCAACTCAAACTGGCGCGGGCCGATCTGGATGCCGGTGAATTTCCTGCTCATCGAGTCGTTGCAGAAGTTCCATCACTACTACGGCGACGATTTCAAAGTCGAATGCCCCGCGCGCTCGGGAAAGCTCGGCACCATCAATGACGCGGCGGATGAAATCTCGCGCCGCCTCGCGCGCGTGTTTCTGAAAGATGACTCCGGCGCGCGCCCCGTCGCGAAGTATCACGAGAAGCTGGCCCACGATCCGCACTTTCGGGATTACGTGTGGTTCCACGAATACTTCCACGGCGACAGCGGCCGCGGCGTGGGCGCATCGCACCAGACCGGCTGGACGGGATTGATCGCCAAGCTCCTGCAGCCGCGTGTGAAGACGGAGTGCCGCGAGGAGGCGTTCGCGAGCGTGGGCGTTGAGACGACGAAGCAGGAGGTGTTTCTTACCAAGCCCGCCGCGCGTCAGAAGAAAGCGCGTGCCAAGGCGAAACGCTGACTGCTTCTCGTAGGAGACGAGGTGACGAGTCTCTGATCTTTTTTTCGGGAGAGTCCGCAAACCCGAAGTCGATCAGAGACTCGTCACCTCCTCTCCTACGGGGGCGGAAGCTCGCCCGGCATCCGCAGCCTCGGCGGTTCGCGGCGGAGCCACGGTTTTGGTTTTGGTGCGTTGAAGCGTTCGGTGGCGGCGCGACGGAATTCTTTCTCCAGCTTGCCCTGTGCCCAAGAGAAGAAGATGACGCTCTTGGCCACCATCAATCCGGGCGCGATGGGCCAGAAGCACGGCACGGTCATGATGATCAGCGGCAAGATCAGCACGTAAAGAATCGTCTTCGTCAGCGCCGCCGTGGCGGACGAGGAGGTCAGTCCGAACCACATGCCGGCTTCGGCCACGGCAAACAGATCGAGGACAAACCACACGAGACAGAAGCCGAGGACGAGCAGGAGCGCGGCGTTTCCCAGCAAACCCCCGCCGCTTTGCGACATCATCCAAAGCTGCCCGACGACAAGGGACGCTTCGACGGCGAGCAGGAAGGCCATCGGGCCAAAAAACAGTTCGCGCAGCGCGAGATGCTGGCCGCGCAAAATCTGGCGCACCGTGAGTGGCGTGGAGAGCAGCAGTTCCATCGCGCCCGCCGCGCGCGCGCCGGCGAAGGAATCGCACGCCTCGAACGCGACCCACACCGCGAGCATGAGATGCACAAGGATGGCGCAGCCGAGCAGCGTCCAGAGAGCGCCGGTGCGGCCGTGAGCTTCAACCCACGAAAACATGCCGGCGACGCTCAACACTCCGACCAACAGCCAGAGCCAACCCCGCTGGTGCGGGTTGCGCGAGGTGAGCCACCACACGGGATTGGTGTCGAGGCGCATGCCGCGGCGCGCGGACTCGGCGGCGGATTCCGCGAGAACGATTTTGCGGACGCGGCGTGCGCCGGATTCCCGCCACACGCGCGGCAGGAGAAAACTGGCGAGCGCAAGCCAGCCCCAGCCCAACAGATGCGACCAGCCGAGAGAACCCCAGAACTTGTTCGAGAGCTTGGTGTAACTGTCCTCGTTAAAAAGCCAGAAGGGCGTGAACGGGCTGAGCTTCCAGACAAACGGGATGTGCCACTGCCAACTGAGGGTCGGGATGCACGCGACGAACAGCATGACCAACACAAACGTTCCCACCCACGCGCGCCGCTCGTTGCGACTGATGGAGGAGATGAACATCCCCGTCGCGAGCGAGAAGAAGAGCGCGTTCATGAGCGCGAGCGTGAGCCGCCAGAATTCGCCGCCGCTCACGCTGCCGAGCAGCACGGGGATGGCGAAGGCAGGCATCATCGCGAGCAGCGCGTAGAAACTGGTGAGCGACGAGGCGATAAATTTTCCCAGCACCACGTCGTAGCCGCGCAGGTCGGTGAGGAAGAGCAGGCCGAGCGTGCCTTCGCGTTTCTCGGCGCTCAGGCAGTCGGCGGTGTGGCGCAGTCCTTCGAGCACCACGAAGGGAAACGCCAGCCACGCCAGCACG
>JANOAY010000157.1:0-4275 GCA_031411375.1 Pedosphaera sp.
GAAATCCGTCGCCGTCGTCGCGGATAACTTCAAGCTCACGCAGGAAACGGTCGCGTTCCTAGTCGAACAGGCGCGCCAGTCCGGGAAGAAGCACAAGGCGATGGTCGTCCTCGGCGACCTCGGCGACATCAATGCCATCGGGCGGCGCGATGGTTTCGAAGCGGCGGTGAAGGGGAATGAAGACGTGGTCGAGGTCGTCGCGCGCGTGCCCTCGGAATGGAATCAGGAGAAGGCGCAGGCCGGCGTGGTCAACGCGCTGCAAGCCAACCCCGACATCAGCTTCATCTTCACGTCGTCGGATTTTCTTTTCCCGTCCATCGTGTCGGCGCTCAAGACCGCCGGCAAATACAAGAAGGCGGGCGAGGCGGGCCACGTCATCCTCGGCGGCTTCGACGGTGACGCGACGGCGTATCAGATGTTGAAGGACGGCTATCTCGACGCGACTGGCGTGCAGGATGTTTATTTCGAGGCGCGAGCCACGGTGCAGGCGCTGGTGGACTTGCGCGCGGGGCAGTCAGTGAGCGAACTGATTCTCGACCCCGGCTTCGTCATCCATCAGGGCAACCTCACCGAAAAATCTCCCCGCATGTGGGGTGCTAACGTGAAGAAGTAGCCGCGCATGATTCGCCCGTGGCGGCAATGGCTGTTGTCCGAGCACCTCGTGCTCTTCCTGAGCGTGGCGTACTTCGCGGCGATGTGGCCCTTCACGCCGGGACTCGCCGCGCCGGAGAATCTGGCGAACATCGCCACGGCCATGCTCCCGCTCCTCATCGTCGCGCTCGGCCAGACCTTCGTGCTCATCGCACGCGGCATTGATTTGTCCGTCACCTCGACCATCGCGCTCGCGAGTGTCATCGGCGCGCTGGTGATGAACGCCGACACTGGCTGGCTGCGCGGCAGTGCGCTCGCGGTTCCAGCCGGACTGGCCGCGATGTTCGCCGTGGGCGCGTTGCTCGGACTCGTGAACGGCGCGGCCATCACGCGGCTGCGAATGCCGCCGTTCATCGTCACGCTCACGACCATGATGTTCGTCAGCGGCCTCGCCATCTGGATCACCCAGTCGAAAAACATTTTCGGTCTGCCCGCCGCCTTCAATGCCATCGGTGCGCGCGCGCTTCCCGCCTGCGCGGTCACGCTCGCCGTCGCGGTGATCGCGCATCTCGCGCTGGGCCGCACGCTCTGGGGCCGCTGGCTCTACGCCGTGGGGCACAACGAACGCGCGGCCCACGTCTCCGGCGTGCCGGTCGCGCGTGTCACGCTCGCCGCCTACGTCGCGTGCGGCGTGTGCGCGGCGCTGGCTTCGGTGCTTTACACCGGGCGGCTGGAGACGGGTTCGCCGACCACGGGCCAGCGCATCCTGCTTGATGTCATCGGCGCTACCGTCATCGGCGGCACGAGTTTGTATGGCGGCAAAGGCAAGGTGCTGTGGACGGTTTTCGGCGTGCTGTTTCTCACGCTCATTGACAACACGCTGAACCTGCAAAACCTCTCGCACTTTTCCATCATGATGGTGAAAGGCGCGGTCATCCTCCTCGCCGCCGTGCTGGATGCGACGCGGCACAAATTCGCCGGGAGGCCGGCCAATGCTTGAGTTCCGTGACATCCGCAAAAGTTTCTTCGGCGTGCCCGTGCTCAAGGGCGTGAGCTTCCGCGTGGACGCCGGGCGCGTGCTCGGACTGGTCGGCGAAAACGGCGCGGGCAAATCAACTTTGATGAACATCCTCGGCGGCAATCATCGCCTCGACGGCGGCGCGCTGTTCCTCGACGGCGTGGCCTTCGAGCCGCGCGGGCCGCGTGATGCGGCGGCGGCGCGGGTCGCCTTCATCCATCAGGAGTTGAATCTTTTTCCGAACCTCAGCATCGCGGAGAATCTTTTCCTCACCACCTTCCCGCGTCGCCCCGGCACGCCGCTGATTGACCGCGCGGCGATGCACGAGCGCACGCGCACGTTGCTCGCCGAAGTCGAACTTGCTGCGCCGCCGGAGACGCTGGTCGAGCGTCTGCCCGCCGGCGAACGGCAGCTCGTGGAGATCGCCAAGGCCCTGAGCCTCGACGCGCGGCTCATCATTCTCGACGAGCCGACGACCTCGCTGACCGCGCGCGAGACGGCGCGGCTCTTCGTGCTCATGGCCCGGCTGTGCGCGCGCGGACTCGCGATGATCTACATCTCGCACGTCCTCGAAGACGTGCTCCGGCTCTGCGATGACCTCGTGGTGTTGCGCGACGGCGAAGTCGTGGGCAGCGGCCCGCGCGCGGAGTTCACGAAGGAACGCCTGGTCACGCTCATGGTCGGACGCACCATCCAGCAGTTTTTTCCGCCGCGCATCACCGTGCCTTCGCCCGAACCGGTGCTCGAAGCCGAGGGACTCTCGCAGCCCGGCGTGGTGCGTAACATCCGCTTCACGCTGCACCGGGGCGAAGTGCTCGGTCTCGCCGGTCTCATGGGTTCGGGCCGCTCGGAACTGGCGCGCATTCTCTTCGGACTCGACCCGTGCGAACGCGGCCAAGTGCGCGTGAACGGTCAACCCCTGCGCACCCGCTCCCCTCGCGCGAGCATTGAGCGGCGCGTGGCTTTTCTCACGGAAGACCGCCGCGCCGAGGGGCTGTGCCTCGAAGCCTCCATTGCCGACAATCTCGCGCTGGTCACGCTCCCCTCGCACGCGCGCGGGCCGTTTGGTTGGCTTGACCTGCTTGGGCTGCGCGGCCGAGCCACCGCCATTCGCGACGCGGTGCGTTTGAACAAATCCGCGCGCGACACGCAGCCGGTGAAAAGCCTGAGTGGCGGCAATCAGCAAAAGGTCGTGCTCGCGAAATGGCTGCTCGCGGAGCCGTCCGTCTTCATTCTCGACGAGCCGACGCGCGGCATTGATGTCGGCGCGAAGACGGAAATCTACGCGCTCATCAACGACCTCGTGGCGCGCGGCGCGGGCGTGCTCATCATCTCCTCGGAGATCGAGGAACTCATCGGACTCTGCGACCGCATTCTCGTCCTCAATCGCGGCGAACTCCGCGATGAAATCGCGCGGCCTGACTTCGACCGCGAGCGTATCCTGCGCGCCGCTCTGCACGACCGCCCCGCATGAAACCCGCGCGTCCAAGTCTGTTCCTGCTCGCGTTGCAAAACGCGCCCGTCGTGCTTTTCGCTGCCGTGCTCGCGGTCTTTGGCGTGCTGGCCCCGCAGTTTTTCACCGCGCAAAACCTCACCAACATCGGCGTGCAGGCTTCTTCAAACGCCATCGTCGCCATCGGCCTGACCTTCGTCCTGCTCACCGCCGGCGTGGATTTGTCGGTCGGAGCCATCATGTTCATCGCGGCGGCGGTTGCCGGGAAACTGCTGCTCGCCGGCCACTCTTTCCCGCTCGCCCTCGCGGCGATGCTGGGCGTGGGCGCTCTGGGCGGCGCGGCCAATGCGCTGCTCGTCACGCGTCTGGGCGTGCTGCCCTTCGTCGTCACGCTGGCCACGCTTTACGTCGGGCGCGGGTTCGCACTCTGGCTCACGCAGACGCGCGCGATGAATCTGCCCGAATCTTTTCTCCAACTTGGCGCGGTGAAGTTGGCGGGCGTCCCGCTACCCATCGCGCTCTGCGCCGTGGTGCTGTTGCTCGCGCACCTCACGCTCACGCGCACCCCGTTTGGGCGGCAGATTTACGCCGTCGGCGCGGACCTCGAAGCCGCACGCAAGGCGGGCGTGGACACCCGCCGCATTCTCTTTTGCGCCTATGTGCTCTGCGGAGTTTGCGCCGCGCTCGGCGGCATCATTGCGCTGGCGCAGATCGGCGCGGTCTCGCCCAAGTTCGGCGAGAACCGCGAGTTCACGGCCATCGCCGCCGCCGTGCTGGGCGGCACCAGTCTCTTCGGCGGACGCGGGCGCGTTTTTCCCGGCACGGTCATCGGCGCGCTGCTCATTCAGAGCGTCGAGAACGGTCTCGTGATTCTCAACGCCGATCCCTACCTCTACCCGCTCATCACCAGCGCCATCATCTTCCTCGCCGTGCTGCTGGACAGCGCGCGCCACCGGATGCTGGCGCGGTTGGGCCGGCGGAAGATTCGTGTCGAAGCGGCGGCGTAAAAATTGTCCAAAAGAACGAGCGAAGGCTACTAGGCGGAGCCGGGCCGCTGCGGCAGCATCGCGCCATGATTTCCCGACTTCTCTGTCCGGTGCTTGCTGTTCTCATGGCGGCTGCTTCCGTCACTCGGGCCGCCACGCCGCGCCTCAAGGTCTCTGACAACAAACGCTTCCTCGTCACGGCGGACGGCCAGCCGTTCTTCTACCTC
>JANOAY010000158.1:0-8126 GCA_031411375.1 Pedosphaera sp.
CGAGCAGAAGGCCAGTGTGTCCCTGCTCCAGCGCCGTCTCAAACTCGGCTACGGCCGCGCCGCGCGCATCATGGACGAACTGGAAAATCGCGGCATCGTCGGCCCGAGCGTGGGCGCGGAGCCGCGCGAGATTCTCATCGACCTCGACCACGGCAACGCGGACGGCGCGTCATCGCAGCACGGGGTGTAACCGTCCCACCGACACGAGACTGGAAAGTCTCTCAACCTGCCGGCTGGAAATCCGGCGTTACGTAGCGCCGACATTCCTGTCGGCAGGTCGGAAGGTTTTCCAACCTCCCGTTCCGTCACTTGACGCTCGGAAGCGGGCTTCCTAACGTCACGGTGCATGACCAACCCAACCTTTCGCGCCCTGCTTGCGCTCGGCCTGCTGCTGCCGGCGGCGCACGCGCAGATTATTTCCTCAAACATTCTTTCGCCGACGAATGGCGGGGCCATCGTGCGCTTCACCGCGCCGCACACGAACGTCATCGGACTGATTGACGCGTCGAAGCGCAACCCGCCGCCGTCCAGCGAGGGAAAATTTCCGCAGGAGATCGTCTTCGCCTTTCGCGATGACGCCGAGGCGCTGATCGAGCGCGTGGCCATCAAGCCCGATGCGCGCACGGGAAAAACCAACTGGGCCAAGCGCGTGAGCGTGCTCGTGAGCCTGAAGAATCCGCTGGAAGGTTTTGAGGAGGCGGGCGTGCTCAGTCTGGAACAGGAGGCGACACAACAGGAGTTGCCCATCAACAAGCGCGCGAAATATCTCAAGCTCCGCGTCATCGAAAACTTCGGCGGCAAGCGTCTGAGCCTCGGCGAAGTGAAAGCCTACGAAGGCACCGAGCCTGGCTACGTCTCGGTGTTGAAACGTCCGCTCACCGTCCGCACGCCGCGCACGAACATGGAGGCGGCGCTGGTGCAAAAAGACCTGAACGAGCCAAACGATTCGGCGAGCGCGGCGACGAAAATTATTTTCGGCCAGCCCGCAGCCGGCAGCATCAATCCGCCCGGCGAGTTCGACTTCTTCTCGTTCACCCAGCCCGCCGGATCGCGCGTGGTGACGATGAGCCTTGCGGGTGAGCCGAACATCCGCACGTCCATCGCGCTGCAACGCGACGGGCAGACGGTGAAAGAATTTGATCCCAGCAAAGCGGTCGTGGAGCGCGCGGATTTGTCGTGGCTCGTCGAGCCGGGCGAGCACACGGTGCGGATGACGGAGCCGCCGGTGAGCCTGGTGCTGATCTGGGATTCGAGCACGAGCATGAGGGGCAACGAGGCGGCCTTGCAGCGCGGCGTGGAGGCGTTCATCGCGCGCGTGAAAGCGCCGGACCGCGTGCATCTGATCCAGTTCAGCAGCAAGGTCGAAGTCTTGACCACGAACTTTTCCAGCGACTCGGCGGCGCTGCTCGCGCTGTTCAAGAAAGGCTACAAGCTCACGAGCGGCACGGCGTTTCTTGACGCGGTGCAGAAGGGCGCGCAACTGCTCGAAGGCGTTCCCGGCAACCGCGCCATCGTGGTGATGACGGACGGCGCGGACACGCAGAGCAAGACGCCGCCCGCCGCGTTCTGGCAGTCGCTCGCCGACCAGCGCATCCGCCTCTACACCATCGGGCTGGGCAAGGAGCTGACACGCTTCATGGACAAGACGGGCAACACGCCGAAGCGCGCGCTGGCCCACTACGCCGAGGCGTCGAACGGACGTTTCTTCTTCACGGAAAACGCCGGACAACTGCTCAATCTGTACGAGGAAATTTCCAGCGAACTGCGGTCCATCTCGCAATACCAGTTCACCGTGAAGCCCAGCGCGGGCGACGGCGCGCTGACCGTGAACGCCCTGGCCGGCACGCGCGTGGTGACGAACGCGCACACGCCGATGGAAATTATTTTCGATGCGTCCGGCTCGATGCGCGAGAAGCTCGGCGAGCGGCGGAAGATTGAAATCATGAAGCAGGTCATCCCGCAGATCATTGACGCGATGCCGGCCAACCAGCAGATCGCGCTGCGCGTGTACGGGCACCGGATTGATTCGCAGCGGCCCGGCGCGCGCACGGACTCCGAACTCGTTCTGCCGCTCGGCGTGGTGGACAAGGAGAAGCTGAAGACCACGATTCTCGCGCTGCCGACGCGCGGCACCACGCCCATCGCGCATTCGCTCCAGCAGTTGCCGCAGGATTTCGCGAACGTGCCCGGCGACAAGACCGTCGTGCTCGTCACGGACGGGCGCGAGGAGGCGGGCGGCGATCCGGTGAAGGTCGTGCGCGAGCTGCTGGACAGCGGCTTCAAGTTCCGCCTGAACGTGGTGGGCTTCGCGCTCGCCGACCGCGAGAGCAAGCAGCAGATGCAGACCATCGCCGAGATGACGGGCGGGAATTTTTACGACGCCGGCAGCGCGGCGGGTTTGCGCGACGCGATGGAACGCTCGGTGGTGGAGGAATCACTTTCACTTCCGTTTCAACTGCTGGATGCGGCGGGCGCGGAAGTTTATCGCGGCACCACCAGCCGCACCGCCGCCGCCGTGCCGGAAGGCGTGTTCACCCTGCGCGTCGAGACAGAAGGCAAGCCGCTGGTCGTGCCGAACGTCCGTATCGTCGCCAAAGCCGCGACACGCGTGGAACTGGCGCGCGAGGGCGAGGAGTTTTCGGCGGCGGTGACGACGGGGCAGTGATGAGCGTCACGGCGGAAATCCAAACGACAGTTTCACCGCCGCGTACTCTGGATGCACCGCGCCCTCGCGCGTGCGGATGATGAGCGGCGGTTCCTCCCACGTTCGCGCGCGCATGGTCTCCGGCAAATCAGCCGCGCGCATCAGGCCGAACAGGCCGAGCAACGGACGCTCGCCCTCGCGCAAGACCACGGGACGGCGGCGCACGATGATCAATCCGGCTTCGCGTGCGCCAGCTTTCACACGCTCCTGCTGCTCGTCCGGCGAGATGGGGAAGACGCACGCGAAGAATCCGCCGGGCGCGAGGTGCCGCGCCGCGACCGTGCAGTAGTCCGCGACGTTTCCGCGCATCTCGAAACGGCAGGCAATCTTCTGCGGATGATCTCCTTCCACGCCGCTGCCGGGCGGAAAATACGGCGGGCTGCCGAGCACCAGATCAAACTTCTCATCCTCACGCAGCACGCCGGCGTCGCGAAAATCTCCCTGCCGGATTTCGTAACGCTCGGTGAGTCCGTTCCACTGCGCGGACTTGCGCGCGAGCCGCACGCTGTCCTCCTGCGCCTCGACGGTGACGAAGCGCGCGCCGGGCAGCCGCCACGCCGCGATCATCCCGACCGTGCCGAGACCGCTCCCGAGATCGAGCGCGGTGCGCGCCGCTGGACACCAACTCGCGCCATACCACGCGGTGAGCACATCGTCGGTGGAGAAGCGATGGCCGTTCGCGAGCTGGAACAGGCGGAAGAACCCGCTGATGGCGTCCAGTGTCTCGCCCGTCTCCACAGACGGCCCGTGCCCGAGCGCGCCGGGTGGGATGGGGCCGGGCTTCGTCCAGCCTTTGAACATAGGTTCGTCATGTCGCACGCGCGGAGCGTAGGGCGCGCGGACATTCCTGTCCGCAGCAATGTGCTGATGACGGGCGGTCTCGGACTCGCCTGGAGTCTGCCGGTCATCGTGTTTTGCTGCGGGCTGGAAAGCCCGCGCGCCGGAACTCGTTTTGAACTTTCCCCGCGCCTCTGTTACCAACGCGCGCATGAGTTGCTGGCCGCCTTTCCTCCCCGCCCGCGCCGCGAATAGTCCCGCGCGCGCCGGCGTCCCATGCCCGTTCGGATTTTCAAGGAGCTGAATGGCCCTCAAGGCAGGACAAATTTTTGCCGGTTACGAAATTCTCCGCGAACTCGGTCGCGGCGGCATGGGCGCTGTGTACGAAGCGCGGCAACTCGCCTTGCAGCGCACCGTCGCGCTGAAAATTCTCCCGCCACACCTTGCCGACGAGGAAGGTTTCGTCGCGCGCTTTCAGTCCGAGGCCATCGCGGCGGCGAATGTGAACCATGCCAACATTGTGCAGGTCTTCACCGCCGGGGAGAGCGAGGGTATCGAATACATCGCGATGGAGTTCATCGAGGGCGAGACGATTCAGCAGCGGTTGAAGCGGCTCGGACGACTGCCGCTGACCGAGGCGCTCGACATCGCGTATCACGTCGCGGCGGCGCTCGATCACGCGTGGCAGACGGCGCAACTCATCCATCGCGACGTGAAGCCGGACAACATCTTCCTCGCGCAGAACGGCACGGTGAAGCTCGGCGATTTCGGTCTTGCGAAAATTCTCCGCGAAGGCGCGACCAGCGCCACGGTCACGGGCATCGTGCTCGGCTCCGCGCACTTCATGAGTCCTGAACAGGCGCGCGGGCAGCGTGACCTCGACGCGCGCACGGACATCTACAGCCTCGGCTGCACGCTGCATTACATGATGACGGGACGCACGGTCTTCGAGGGTCCCGACTTCATGAGCGTGATGTACAAGCACGTCAACGAGACGCCCGCGCCGCTGCACACGCTGCTGCCGCACTGTCCGGCGGGCGTGAACCGCCTGCTCACGCGGATGATTGCCAAGGAGCGCGACACGCGACCGCCGAGCCACGCGGAACTCGTCGGGGAAATTTTGCGCGTCCGCGACGAGGCGCGGGTGTGGGAGCAGAGCGACGAACGTCAGCGACGACGCATGGCGCTGGACGAACCACAGCGCAAAAAATCCCGCTGGGCCTGCGCGGTGGCCGTCGGCGCGGCGCTGGCCGTGGCGGGCAGTTACGTCTATGCGAAACGGACGGAACGTCCCGCGCGTCCGGCGGCAAGCGCGCTGCTCGCTGATCCAAGCGACCGCCGCGACTTCCTCCGGCGCGTGGAGCAACTCCAAGTTGAAGAACGCATGGAGCGAGTGATGACCACCCTGCAGGAGGCGAATCCAAACTTCACCGGCAAGAAGGAGGACTACCGCGTCGAGGACGGGGAAGTCACGGAACTCACCCTGTCCGGCGTGGGGCTGCAAAATATCTGGCCGCTCTGCGCGCTGGAACACTTGCGCGTACTGAATCTCGCGGGCGATCCCGCCGCGCGCCGGCGCGGCACGCTCGCGGATTTGTCCGCGCTCGCCGAGTTGCGCTTGGAGGAACTCGACGTGAGTTGGACGGCGGTGGAAGACCTCGCGCCGCTGGCGAAGACGCCGTTGAAAATCCTGCGCGCCGCGAACACGCGCGTCCGCAGCGTCGCGCCGCTGCAAGGCCTAGCGCTCACCGAACTGGATTTGTCTTTCACTGACGTAGCTGATGTCGCGCCCTTGAAGAAGATGCCGCTCACCGAGCTTCGTTTAAACGGCGCGAAAGTCAGCGAACTCACCCCGCTGCGCGGCCTGCCGTTGCAAAACGTGACCGCCGACGCGCGTCCGCTGCGCGCGCAGTCCGACGTGGTGAAATCGTGGAAGCAGTTGGAAACGATTAACGGAGCACCCGTGCGGAATCAGGAAGGCAGTCAGCCTAGCGACAAGCGCAAGTAGGACGGGTTTCCAACCCGGGAGCGCCGGCATCCTTGCCGGCGCGAAGCCGTGCTGGAGTCAGGAACATGCCGGCTGGAAGCCGGCGCTCCCAGGCGCGCTCACGCCGTCTGCGCCGTCAGCGACTCGCGAGCTTTGCGCAGCAGTTGCTGTGCGGTGAAGGGTTTGCTGAGAAAATCAATCTGCTTCTCGATGTCCGTCGAGCGCGTGCAAGCCGTGGCGCAGAGCACGCGCGTGGCGGGCGACACCGTCCGCACCTTCTCGATCAGCTCGCGCCCGTTCATCTTCGGCATCACCATGTCGGTGATGAGCAGGTCAATGAGCGACTTGGTGTCGTGGATCAGTTGCAGCGCCTTCTCGCCGCTGTTCGCGGTGAGCACGCGGTAGCCGCGCGATTTCAAAACCATCTCGGCCATCGTCAGCACCATCTCCTCGTCGTCCACGACGAGGATGGTTTCTTCGCCGTCGAGCTCGTAGTCCTTGATGATTTTTTCCTCGACGATTTTTTTGATCGCCGGGAGATAAACCCGCACCGAGGCGCCCTGCCCCAACTGGCTCGACACGGCCACGCCGCCGCCGTGGTTCGTCACGATGCCATAGACCCACGCGAGGCCGAGGCCGCGATGGCCGTACTTCATGGTGAAGAACGGCTCGAAGATGCGCGGCAAGACCGCCGGCTCGATGCCGCAGCCGTTGTCGCTGATCTCGATGCAGACGTACACGCCAGGCAGCAGGTGCGCGGTGCGGTCCTGGGTGGGCGCGCTCAGTTCGAGGTTGCGCGTCTGGACGGTGATGCGTCCGTCGGCGGTGATGGCCTGGACGGCGTTCTCCAAAATTTTCACGAACGCCTGCTGCATCTTGGCCTCGTCGTAATTGACGGTGAAGACCTTCGGCTCGAGCTGCAACTGCCAGGCGAGGCCGTTGTACTGCGGCGTCTGGAACAGCTCGGCGGTGCGGCGCATGAGGGTGTTGATGTTGCCGGAGGTCTGCGCGTAGGCGTCCTTCTGCTCGGAGCTGAAGGCGGCGAGCTGGTTCGCGACTTCGGCGGCGCGCTCGGAGGCCTTTTCAATCTCCGTCAACGACACCCGCCACGGGTGATGCGGCTCCGTGGTGCTGAGAATGTGGGTGACGTGGCCGAGGATGGCGGTGAGCGTGTTGTTGAAATCAAGCGCCACGGTGCGCGTGAGCTGGAGCGCGCAGTCGAGCTTCTGCTTTTGCGCGAGGTTGATTTCCACGGACTGGCCTTTGGCCTCAGGACGCGCGGCGGCGGGCGCGTTCGGGAAAAGCTGGAAGAGAAAACCTTTCGCGCCGTCCTGATCGAGAGAACAGACGCTGGCGTGGAAAGGAGTGATGGCAATGCCCTTGCCGCGCAGCTTAAGCGTAGCGGTGAGCGACTTGCCCGCCGTCACCTTGTCGAGGAAGCCCGCCGGGTCCGCGCCGTTTTCGTTCGTCCAGAGCGCGACGAGCGGGGCCGCGCCGCCCTCGGCCTTCTCACCAAAAAAATCCAACGCCGCCGCATTCGCCTCCCGTATCTTCGCGGACTGATCCACGAGCAACACGGGCCACGAGGCCGCACTTAACACTGCAATCGCATCCATCTGTTCCGTCATCAGAAGGCCGGGCCAGTTCAATCTGGCCCGCCCACTTCTCAATCGGAATCCTGCGGGGAAACTGAATGGCGCGCGGACTTTCCAATCCGCAGCACCGTGCGACGACGAGTGGTGTGGACGTGAAATGGACGGCCCGAACTTCGTGGCTTGCTGCGGACTGTAAAGTCCGCGCTCCGATCAGTTCCGCGCGTCCAGCCAGCGGGAAACTTCCTCGCGTAACGCGGTGCGCTCCGCCGCGTCCAGTCCGCACGGATCGAAGCGGTGGCGCTGGTGGAGCGTGAGCAGGCGGTGGATCGAGTTGCTGGTTGAAGGTTGAAGGTTGAAAGTTTTTGAACCTTCAACCTTCAACTTGCCACCTTCAACCTCCCCTACTCGCCGCAGCCAGTCCGACCAGTTTTCGCTCGCTCCGCGTTCCAGACCGCGCGAGGCGAAATGTTTTTCCACGCGATAAAATTCCGAGTCCACGCCCGCCCGCGCCAGCGCGTTTGCTTTGTCGCGATTCCGCGCGCGTCGCTCTTTCCAAGACTTGCCAAAGAAGAAGCGCACCAGCACCACGATGAGCAAGGGAATGGGCGCCAGCATGAACCACTTGCGCCACTCCGTCTGGCCCCAGCGAAATTTGGAGAACTGAAACCACAGGTCGGAGAAGAAATCTTTCACCGGCTGAAACCACGACGTGTCCGCCGCCTCGGTGGCGTCCCACGAAGACGGCGTGGTGTCGAGGTCGAGCCAGTTCTGGCCGTCCCACCAGAGCGTCCACGCATGGGCGTGACGGTCGCGCACCACGTATTTTTTCCCCTTCCCTTCCTGCACCGAGTAGCCGACGGCGTAACGCGTCGGCACGCCCGCATAGCGCAGCAGCAGCGTGGTGGCGGTGGCAAAGTATTCGCAATGCCCCGAGCGCACGGTCAGGAGGAAGCGCGCCAGCGCCGACTCGCCACGCCGGGCCGCATGCGCGGCGGTGAGCTGGCTGGCGTATTGGAATTTCTCCGCGAAGAACGCACGCACACGGCGCACCGCCTCGGCGGGC
>JANOAY010000159.1:0-6640 GCA_031411375.1 Pedosphaera sp.
GCGGCCCGGGCAAAAGCGCCGCCGCCAGAACAAAAGGACGCGCCCAGCCGCGCGGGAAACGAAATCGAAGCAAAGCAAAATGAAGCCAAACTCCAATGATGAAGTTGTTCAAAGAACTGCTAAACTCCGCGCCCCCAAGCAGCCATGAACGACGCCATCGCCCGCCACCAGAAAATGGTGGAGCAATTCCCGCAGAACGAACTCGCGCGTTTCAGCCTCGGCAAGGCGCTCTACGACGCGCAGCAATTTACGTCTGCAAAGGAGCATTTCACCGTGGCGCTCGCGAAGAAGCCGGACTGGATGGTCGTGCAAATCTTGATCGGCAAATGCGATCTCGCCCTCGGCGACAAGGCGGCGGCGAAGACAGCTTTCCAGAACGCGCTCCAGCTCGCCATCGCCCAGCACCACGAAGGCCCGCAGATGGAAATGGAACAGGCGCTGGCGGACTTGGCGTAAGCATCGGCGCGCGGACTGCCCGCTACTGCTGCCATGACTGCAACGACGTTTCCAGAAACGCCTCGATCCGATCCGTCACCACCGTCTCGTTGAACTGCGCTTGCACTTCGTTCTGCGCCGTCTCGGCCATCTGCGTGCGCAGGGCAGGGGAGAGCTGGAGTTCCTGGATGCTCTGCGCCAGCTCGTACGGCTCACCCGCGCGGAAGGTGAACGCATTCTCCCCGTGCCGCAGCAGTTCGCGCGTGCCGCCGAGCGCGGTGCCGACCACCGGCAGGCCCGCCGCCATCGCCTCCAGCACCGTGAAAGAAAACGGCTCCGCCTCCTCGCTCGGGTAGAGCAGCGCGTCGTGCCGCCGATACACGGCGGGCAGATCGCGCACGAGATTGGAGACGTTCAGAAATTCCACCGGCAACTGCTGCATGGCGATGAGCGAGCGCAGTTCCGCCACGTAGGCTGAATCACCCTTGCCGTAAATGCTCAGGCTCGCCTTCACGCCCGTCTTGCGCAGATGCTGAATCGCTTTCACCGCCGTGAGCACGCCGCTGCGCTTGTGCAACGCCGAGACCACGAGAAATTTTTCCACCGTCGCCGACGCGGGCTTCACTTCGCCGATGAAATTCTGCGTCGCGATGCCGGGATAGATCACCTCGCCGTGGCCGACTTGAAAGCCCGCCTGTTCCGCCGCCTCCTTCAGCCACGGACTCGCGAAATAAATCCGCTCGAAGCGAAACGCGTTCAGTGAATTCGTCATCGGCGTGTCCGCATACAGCTCCGGCATCCGGTCGTAGCCCTTCATCAGGCGCGTGGGCGCGATCTCGTCGAGGCTGTTGCGCTGGCCGGAGAGTTCAAGGGCTTTGCGCGCCATGTTCATGCCGGGATGATTCCACCAGCGCAGCCACGGATCATTCCGGACTTCGCGCGCGAGCCAGTTGTCCGCCACGTCATACACCGTGGGCACGCCGCAGTGGCGCAGGGCGAAGAGCAGCGACTTCGACAGGCCGCAGAGGCTGAAGACCTGCACCACGTCCGGCGTGAAGTCCGCGATGGTCTCGCGCAGCGCGGCGTGGTTCTGCGTCTCCAGTTCCTTGAGCGGCTTGAAGTCGGTGACGAGTTCGTGGTTGTGCAGGCCGTTCAGCGCGAGCCGCCGTTCGACTTCGCCGCCCTGTTGCGCGGCGAGCATCCCGTGCGTGGACGTGAGCACGCGCACGGTGTGGCCGCGCAGCTTGAGATTGTTGACCAACGCCTCGCAACGCAGGTCGAAGGTGCCCGCGTGATGCGGCGGATAGAGGTTCGTGATGACGAGGATTTTCACCCGCGCGCGAAGCTACGGCCTGGCGCGGGCGACGGAAGAATTATTTGCGGGTCAGGTTCTGGTCAAGTTGACTCAGGATCAATATTGCCGGGGCGACACGGTTTGCCGAGCGTGTTGAAAGCTTGGGCATCAAGCAACGCAGCGAGGAAGCGGGCATTCCGTCCATCAGCCTGCATTCTGACCGCTACGCGTGGGCGGAACGTGCGCGGGCGGCTGGATACCCAGAACGCTTTCCTCAAGAGGCACTTGGTCACGCAAGTGTGGCTATTCGTCGCGCCTACTCTGAGTGCGGGCGCGTCGAGTGGCCGCCCTTGGAGGAATCGGAGCGCAAGAGTGTTCGTTTGCCGAAGGCCGCTTGACAACAGAGGCCAGAAAAAGAACCGGCTGCTGCCACCTTTGATGTCTCCCCTTCGGACTCCGATTTACTGTCCCCAAAGCTGGAACCACGCGTCTTCGCCATCGGAGCTGCCATTGAGGTAATACGTTCCTTTCGCATAGGCGCTGTCGGAGGCTGATTCGACGTAGATTTTTCCGCCATTCCCGGCTTCGCATTCCAGGTTCAGGTAGTAGGTCGTCCCTGCGGCCAGTGGGCCGACCAGAGAGCTGAAAACGATCTCGTAAGTCTGGAAAGTGGTGCCGCTCGTGGTGTCCGTCAGGCCGGCAGGAGCGATGGCCACGCTGCTGCCCGGCAGGGCACCTGAGTTTCTGCCGGTGCCGATGCTGAAGTTCAGATTTGTGTTCGGCGTCGTGGTTCCCATCGAGAGATGCAACACCACCTTGTTGATGCTGTAGGCTGGCCCTCCGGCGGTCCCGTGGCGGAACGACTGCGCACCTTTGTCTCCCTCCCGGACGCGAACGCTGTTTCCACCCGCAGTGGTTTGTTCCAAAACCCCGGCCGCCACCGGGGGCAGAATCTGCGCCTGATAGAACCGCAGGCTTCGATTGGTGGCGGCGCTGTCGGTGAACAGAAAATTCGTGCTGAGGGCGACATTGGAATGAATCTGGGTCCAATCGCGGGTGTTGGTCGAGGCGAGGATCAAGTAGCGGTGCCCGATCGGAATGCAGACTTGGAAAGTGAATCCAGTGGGTGTCATCGCTCCGGCTCCGAAGCCAGGGGGCGTGGCGCTGAGCGGATCTGTGACGGTCAAGACTGCGGCCGCGCTCGTCACGGTGCCGGCGACGTTGGTGATGACGACGGTGTAATTGGCCGCGTCCGAAGTCTGCACGTTGTTGAGCGTGAGCGTGGAGCCGGTGGCCCCGGGCAACGGCGTGCCGTTGCGGCTCCACTGATAGGCGAACGGGCTGGTGCCGTTCACCGTCACGGTGAAAGCCAAGTTCTGCCCCACCGTCGCACTCTGGCCGAAGGGTTGGGTCGCGATCGTCGGCGGAAGCAGGACGGTCAAGCTGGCCACCGCGCTCGTCGCCGAACCGGCGGAGTTCATCACCACCACCTTGCAATTGCCGGCGTCGGATGCGCTGGCGTTGGTCAGCGTCAGTGTCGCATTGGTGGCCCCGGGCAAGGCCGTGCCCTTGAGACTCCATTGATAACTGAAGGGCGACGTGCCGCTCGCCCCCACCGAGAATGTCGCGGTCTGGCCTTTCACCACGGTCAGACTTTGGGGCTGCGTCGTGATCGTTGGCGGAACGAGAACCGTCAGCGTCGCCACCGCGCTGGTCACGGAGCCGGCGACGTTGGTCACCACCACCGTGTAGCTGCCGGCGTTGGTGGTCTGGACATTCGAGCGGGCGAGCGTGGCGTTGGTGGCTCCGGCCAAGTTCGTCCCATTGAAACGCCACTGATACTTGAGCGTGGCCGTGCCGGATGCCGTGACCGAGAAGGCCGCGCTCTGGCCCGCCGTCACCGCCTGGCTCGCCGGCGGCGTGGTGATCGTCGGCGGCACGTTGACCGTGAGCGCGGCCACCGCGCTCGTCACCGAACCGGCGACGTTCGCCACCACCACGTTGTAGCTGCCGGCGTCATTCGTCTGCACATTGCCGAGCGCGAGCGTGGCATTGGTGGCATCTGACAAGTCTGCGCCATTGAAACGCCACTGATACTGCAGCGGGGCCGTGCCGCTGGCCACCACGGAGAACGAAGCGCTCTGGCCCACAGTCTTGGTCTGATTCGTGGGCTGCGTGGTCAGTGCCGGCGGGACGAGCACCGTCAGCGTGGCGTTGGAACTGAGGGTGGGACCGACCAGGTTCCTGACCTCGACATAGTAAGTGCCGGCCTTGGACGCCTGGACGTTGGTGAGAGTGTAGGTGTCGCTCGTCGCCCCGCTGATGAGCACGCCATTGCGATACCATTTATAGGACATCGTGGTCAGGCTCGAGGCCACGACCTGAAATGACGTCGTGCCTCCAACTAGGACAGTCTGGTTCGAAGGATGGACAGTGATGCTCGGCGGCAACCCGAGCTGCGCGTGGGTGCGCCCCAGCAGCAGGCCGAATAAAATCAAGGCCCAGGCGGCGCCCAGCAGTCGGCGGCGGAAATTATGTCGCTTCACGAAACTCACTGATGCCAAAAGGTTAGCGATTCATGTGCCTCCGTCCGGAAGTGGGGCGGAAATTTCAGAACGGGACACTCCGCGCGGGACGGGCGAGACAGTGGGGCTTTGGCCAGAGGAATCGCGCGCGAAGAACCGCCGGCGAACGCTTCCGCGAAAGGTTGTCCCACACTCCGCGCCCATGAACCGGCTCCGGTTTGGCGACCATCTGCAATGGCTGCGCGACGCGAAGCTTCCGGCTTGCTGACTCATCGCGGAGCGATGATGGAGTGCAGCCGGGGATAGCATCCCCGGAAGCGAAATGCGGAATGCGCCCCGGAGGGGGCGGCCTTGAATCCTGAAAGGATTCCATCCTCCAGCCCAGGGTTGGCGCGCGAGCGACTACCCTGGGTCGGCGTCCCCAAACACGAATCAACCCTGAAGGGGTTGAATCATCCGGCGTGATGTGGCGGCATGGATTCAACCCTTTCAGGGTTGTGACCTTTGCTGGGCCGTGACCCAGGGTAGCGCCTGCGGCGCAAGTGGCCGTGCGCAAGCACCCGGGCTGAGTGATGGAATCCTTTCAGGATTCGTGCGGGCATTTTCCCCTTCCAAGTTTGCGGACGCACGCCACACTGCCGTCAACGCAATCACGTATGCCTCTATCTCAAACAGAAGCCGATACGCTGCTCCGAATGCCCAAAGAGTTTGTAGAGCCAACGCCGCTGGAAATTTCCATGACCCAGTCTGCCGCGTATGTTCGCACCCTGCTTTCGACAGACAGGCGCGAGGAATTTCTTTTTGATTTCGAACGCGGCAACCGGAATCGAGCACGCCTCAAATATCAGGTGCGAGGGCGCAAGATAATCGTTCTCGCGCGCCTCGATTTGAACGGTCCTGCCCACCGCAATCCACCGGATGCGCCTTACAAGCCCGGCGTCCGCCTGCTGTGTCCGCACTTCCATAAATATCTCGAAGATTTTGAAGACCGGGTTGCTTACGAGATTGCAGACGTGCCGGGACTTTCTTTACGAGACACCAGCAACGCCGTGTTTTGCCTCGAAGATTTTCTCAACTACTGTGCGGTCGAGGCAGTGCCGAACATTCAATTGACGGTATGACTAAACCAGAATGTGAAAAACTAATTCACGGATACCTTCATTGGTTGAAGGAGGGGTTACACGTCCATGAACTGGAAGGCAGTTGCATGGTCGCCACCCCTTTTCTTGATCGTCATAACGACGAACTTGAAATCTACGTAGAGCGGAACAATGGCGGGGTGCTTTTGACGGATGACGGTTACACGATGCGAGATTTGGCCTCCTGCGGAATGACCTTCGACACGGACAAACGCAAAGCACATCTCACGGCCATCCTCAACGGTTTTGGGGTCAAGCAACATCAGGACGAACTTCGGGTTCATGCCAACGCGCACGATTTTCCACAGAAAAAGCACAACCTTGTGCAAGCCATGCTCGCGGTGAACGACATGTTCGTCATGGGGCAAGAGCATGTGCTTTCGTTGTTCAAAGAAGACGTCGCCCTGTTTTTTGAAACGAACAGCGTTTCAGTTTTTCCTGACTTCAAGCTGAGTGGCCGAAGTGGGTTCGACCATAAATTCGACTTTGGTTTGGCCAAAACACAGAAGCGACCCCAACGCTTGGTGCAGGCCATCAATAATTTAACAAAAGATCAGGCCACCTCATTTGCTTTTGCCGTCACCGACGTTAAGTCCATGCGCTCGGAACCATTGAAAGCATACGCATTGATTAACGATGTGGAGCATCCTCCTACGGATGAAAACTTGTCCGCCCTGCGCGCTTACGATGTGGAGGCGTTGTTCTGGTCCCGCCAGAGCGATGCGCTGGTTGTACTCAATTAATTGTTGCCGCCGGGCGTGTTGGGACGAAAAGCCTTCAAGTTACAGTAACAACGCATGATTTCACACGCTCCGCGCGTGTATTTTGAGAATACACGCGCGTAATTTTGTTTTTCGCGCGCGTAAATGGAAAATACACGCGCGTTCCGGTCAGGAACGCGCAGGATTTTTTCGGAGCGCGCGCGTAGCCGGGTTTTGCGCGCACGGAAATTTCCCACCGCGCGCGTTCAGTGAAACAACGTGCGTGCGCCGCAGCCAACGCGCGCGTTGTTCGCGGGTACGCGCACGGAAATTTTTTCACGCGCGCGTAGCGGAGCCGCACGCGCGCGCAAAAATCTTTCCGCGCGCGTCCGCGCCGGGAACGTGCGCGTGAAAACTTTTACGCGCGTGTTGCGGGCCGGAGCACGCCCGTTTTCTGGCGACCGCGCGCGTTTCTTTTTCCATCGCGCGTGCCGCGATTTTTTGCACGCGCGTATTTTCCCGCTACGCGCGCGTAATTTGCGCGGG
>JANOAY010000160.1:0-2210 GCA_031411375.1 Pedosphaera sp.
CGTGAGCGGGCGCACCGGTATCAAACAAGCGCACGGCCTCCACGAGATACGGCATGAGGATGCGATTGACGACGAACCCGGGGCAGTCGCGAACCACGATCGGAACCTTGCCGATGCGGCGCGCGAACTCCACCACGCGCGCGACCACTTCCGGCGAAGTTTTTTCCCCGGCCACGACTTCGACGAGTTCCATGCGTGGCACCGGATTGAAGAAGTGCAGACCCACGAGACGTTCCGGCGCACTGGTGGCGGCGGCGATTTCGGTGATGGAAAGCGCGGAGGTGTTCGTCGCGAGAATCGTGTTCGGCCCGGTCTGCGCCGCGAGACAGCGGAAGATGTCCTGTTTGAGCGGGAGTTTTTCCGTAGCCGCTTCAATGACGATGTCCACATCGCGCATCGGCAGGTCGGTGGCGGCGGCGAAGATGCGATCCTTGCCATCACGCGCTTCGAGGACGGTGAGGTGGTGGCGTTTCACCGCGTCCTCGTAGAGCGACGAAACGGTGGCCATGCCGCGCACGAGTTGTTCGAGGCTCACGTCGCGGAGAATCACGGAGAGTCCGCGCGCGCTGAGCGATTGCGCGATGCCCGCGCCCATGACGCCCGCCCCGATGACGGCGGTGCGAGCGATGGGCAAAGTGAAAAACCTTGCGCTGCGAGGCGAGTCGCTTGTTTTTTTTGCCGAGTCCTCCGCTCGCAGCGCGAGCGGAGCCACCTTCTTCGCGCGCTCCTTGAGCAGAAACAGGCGCAGAAGATTTTTGCACGCAGGCGTCTCGACGAGCCGCGCGACAGCCTCGCGCTCCAGTGCCAGCGAATCTTCCATCGTCAACGACACGCCTTGTATCACCACGTCGAGCGCCTCGAAAGGTGCGGGGTAATTGCCGTGCGTGCGGCTCGCCAGCTCACGTGTCGCGCGCGCGCGGATAAGCATGGCGGAGACGGGATTGTTGGAAACGTGATGGCTGGGCCGATGCGGCTGATGTGGATGCAACAGGCGTTCGCGCGCGACTTCGAGGAGTTGTTCGCGCGGGACGACTTCATCAATCATGCCGAGCTGAAGCGCGCGTTCCGCCGCGAGCGTCTTGCCGTTCAAAATTATCTCCAGCGCTCTGGGAATTCCGATGAGCCGGGGCAGGCGCGTGGAACCGCCCCAGGCCGGGAGAATGCCGAGCAACACTTCCGGCAGACCGATCTTGGTCGCGCGGTCGCCGGTCGCGAGGCGATACCGGCAGGCCACCGCCACTTCGTAGCCGCCGCCAACGCACGCGCCATGGATGGCGGCAAGGGTTGGCGTTTCCAGCGCCGCGAGACGGTTGAACACGCGCTGGCCGAGTTCGATGAGTTCGGCCAGTGCCGGCCCGGTCATGTCCGCGAGCGCGTGGAGATTGACGCCGGCGATGAAAATGGACGGCTTGGCACTGGCGAGAATGACGCCGCGCAACCCTCGCTCGCGTTCCATCCAACTGAGGTGAGAGTTGAGTTCCAGCAACACTTCGCGGTCGAAGATGTTCGCCGAGGAATTCGCGCGGTCAAAAGTGAGCGTGCAAAGGCCGTGTTCGTCCACCTCGCGCAGCATGTTCGCGGTGCGGTGAATGGTGGCCGGCGGGAGGCTGGCCGCAACCGGCACGGCGTTGGTGTCGTGCCGAAAGTAGGTTTCCAATGTTTTCATACGTTCCTTTCCAACCACAACGCCACACCCTGGCCACCGCCCACACACAATGAGATGAGGGCGCGACGACCATTGCGGCGTTGCAGTTCTTTCAAGCTGGTTAGAATCAGTCGCGCGCCGGTCGCGCCGACCGGATGGCCGAGGGCGATAGCCCCGCCGTTCACGTTGAGTCTGTCGCGGGGAATTTTTTCGAGCGGAGCGCGGACCGCCGCGTCCGCGCGTTGATAGTTTCCGAACTCCGCGCCCTTCAACACCGCGAGCGTCTGCGCGGCGAACGCTTCGTTGATCTCAATGAGATCGGCGTCATCCACACTCAGACCGGTTCGCTCGCGTAATTGCTCCATCGCGTAAAGCGGGCCGAGACCCATGCGCTTCGGGTCGCAGCCTGTCACCGCGTAATCAACGAGCGCGCCACACGGAGCTAACCCAAGCCCCCTGGCGCGCTCCACCTCCATGACCAGGAGTGCGACCCCGCCGTCGGTGATCTGCGAGGAGTTCCCGGCGGTCACGGTGCCAAAATCTTTTGTGAAAACGGGACGCAGCT